>NZ_JBRFJE010000014.1:0-53059 GCF_052932165.1 Finegoldia sp. P3-F-LR
CTTACCCTATTTTTAATCTTAAACTTTAGGGTGCTTTTTCATGCTTATTTTTATTCAGTTTTTATCAATATCATTACTTATATTTTCTTTGTTTCACCTCTTGACTTTTAATAGTTAGTCTTTCTTTTTATCATTTCGTCTAATTTTTCTGAATAATCTCTTAAATTTTTGTAGTTTGTGTATTTTATTATATCATCTTTTATGATTTTAGAATTAGCAGTCATTCCAAATCCAATTATGCTTTCTAATTCTTCATTGATTACGATATTGTATCTGGAAGGAATATCTCTGCAATAGCCGATATTTTCCATATTATTCAGAATATTTTTCTGACGATATAAATAATACGGACGGTAATTATTTTGAAATGTCCACTTTTTTACCAATTGCATTTGTTTCTCAGCAATATTTTCTGCAAAATTTCCCTTGTCGTATTGTTGTGAGTACTTACTTCCATTTTTTATCGACAGTGTGTGAAAAGTTATATTATCAGGTTGTAGTTCTTTTAAAATTCCCAGATTTTCTTCTGTATTTTTCACATCATCGTACAATAATCCAAGTATGAAATCCATATTTATCACAAATCCCAAGTTTTTGGCTTGAGTGTACAAATCAAGTAAGTTCTCATTATTTTGAATCCTTCCCATAGCTTTCAGTGCTTTTTCGTTAAAAGTTTGTGGGTTCAAGCTAATTCTTGTCACGTTGTACTTTTTTAACAATTTTAACTTGTCAAAGTCCAAGCTATCTTCTCGTCCAGCTTCAAATGTATATTCAACCAAGTTTTCTGACACAAAACAGTTTTCAATAACTTTCAATAATTTTTCTAGCATTGTGTAGTCCAAACTAGTCGGAGTTCCACCTCCAACATAAATTGTTTTAATTATGTTTTTGTCGATATTTTTTGAGACTTCGGTTATTTCTTTTAATAGATACCCCAAGTATTCTTCTCTTCTGTCGTTGTTTTTGTAAACAATAGTAGGAAAAGAACAATAATCGCATCTGCTTGGGCAAAAAGGAATATTGATGTAGATGTTGTAGTTTTTCTCATCAAAATCTAAGCTAGACTGAACTTCGTCGATATCTCTAAGTAATTTCAAATTCTCATCATTAATTAAATACATTTGTTTTAATTCTTCGTCTGTATGATTTTTTAAAATCTTAGAGGGTTTCGTTCCCGTTAATATTCCCCAATCATTTGTATAATTGTATCTTCTTGAAAATATGGTATAGAGTATTCTTTTTAATTCTAATCTTGTAGTAAATGGATAAGTCTTATCTTTTCTCACGTAATCTTTTCCTACGACAAAATCACTTTCACCAAATTCTAGATTTTGTTTGGAATCAAATATCGTAAAAATATCTATGCACTCTTTTTGATATCTTTTGTCTTCTAATTGTATTTTCATATGCTTAAATTAAATAATCCGGCATTTACTGTATAAAAATGCCGGGTATATTTTATAAATCGTCTTCTATTATCGCTGACTTAGAATAAGCTGATGGTTTTGCTTCGAAGAAATCTGTCTTGATTTTATTTGGGTCAGAATATTCGCTTACCCATTTCATTGAAGGAATTTCTCTCTCGTAACCTGGATAGATAACTCCAAAACCAAGTCCTGTTGATCTCAAATTACCCAAGTATTTGATGTAATCTTCAACCATTTTGATAGACAACCCTTGGATTTTTTCACCGATAACGTATTTTGCCCATTCAATTTCAGCTTCTGAGCCTTGTTTTATCATTTCTTTGTATTGCGCATTTTTTTCTTCAGTAAATAATTCTGGACGTTCTTTTTTCAAATCTAAAATCATAGATCTGAACAACCACAAGTGAGTGTTTTCATCTCTATTAATGTATCTTATTTCTTGTACAGTTCCTGGCATTTTGCCCATTCTTCCCAAATTATAGAAGAACATAAATCCAGAATAGAAATAAATTCCTTCCAAGATATAATTTGCGATGAGAGCTTTCATGAAATTTCGTTCGCTTTTTTCTTCAAAAAAGTCGTTGTATTGATCTCCAATAAATCTGTTTCTTTCTAACAAAAACTCATCATCTTTCCATTGGTATAAAATGTCTGTTCTTTCTTCTGGAGAACAAATAGTATCCAAAATATAACTGTAAGATTGTGAGTGAATAGATTCTTGGAATGCTTGAATGGATAAGCACAAGTTTATTTCATTAGCAGTGATGTATGCTTCCAAATTTGGAAGTTGTGCAGTTTGTAAACTATCCAAGTAAATCAAAAACGATAAAATCTTGTCGTAAGCAATCTTTTCGTCTTCCGATAAATTTCTGTAATCTTTGATATCTTGATTCAAGTTGATTTCTTCTGGAATCCAGAAGTTATTCATAGCTTGTCTGTACCATTCACTTGTCCAAGAGTACTTTATGTTGTTAAAATCGTTCAAATTAGTAGTATTGCCATTAATTATTTTTCTCTTTGATAATTCAATATCTCCGTGTTCATTAAATAAACCACGTTTTTGTAATTCGTCCATTGCTCCTCCTTGATTTTTCATACCTATATTATATTCTATTTAAGAAAAAATCGATAGCCTCGATATATCCATCTGCACCTTTTCCTTTGATAACTTTTTTTGCAAAAAGTGATACATAAGAAAGTTTTCTGAAATCCTCTCTTTCATCTACATCTGACAAATGCACCTCAACTGTGTCTACATCTACAGCTTTCAATGCATCTAAAATAGCAACAGAAGTATGCGTGTATGCAGCAGGATTGATGATTATTCCATCTGCTTTTTTGTAAGCACTTTGAATAATATCCACAATTTCTCCTTCATGATTCGATTGATAAAACTCTACATCTATTTGATTTTTTGCGCAGTATAAGTTTATCTTGGATTCAATGTCTTGTAATGTCAGCTTACCATAAATTTCAGGCTCTCTTATGCCAAGCATATTTAAATTCGGTCCATTAATAATATATAGTTTCATTGAAATCCTCCACGATTAATTTGGCAGTTGTTTTTGCGTTGTAATTGTTGAAATATTTATCACTGAATCTTCGATACAAATAATTTCTGTTTTGTCTAATCTCACGCATAGTATTCGTTTTGTAAATCGGCCTGTTTTTTCTGGATAATTTACTGTTCGGTCTGTCAATCCAATAAACAACTGAATTTTGGTGAAGATAATAAAAATTCTTCTTTACAGTTACAGCCCCTCCCCCAGTTGCGATAACCAAGTTCTTTTCTTTGGAAAATTCCTCCAAAACTTCAGACTCTATTTTTCTGAAATATTTTTCGCCTTGTACTGCAAATATATCATTAATATTTCCATATCTTTGCGTGATGATTTTGTCGATATCCACAAGTTTCTTGTCAGTGTTTTTTGCGATGATTTTAGCAACCGTACTTTTACCACTTCCAGGCATTCCAACCAGTGCAATATTCATATTTTTCGTTCTAATTTTCTGTACGATATTTTCTACAACATCATCGTCTATTTTTTTAGAAGTAAAAATCTCACACGCTTTTACAGCTTGATACACCAGCATTCGCAAACCATTGTCGTTTGGAATTTTAAGTCTATCGCAATCCATTAAAAGGGAAGTTTTGTTCGGATTATAAATCACATCGAACACAGCTTCTGGTCTGATTTTCCCTAATTTTATAACTGATTTCAAATTATTCGGATACATTCCCACTGGAGTTGCGTTGATTAGAACGTCGCATTTTTTGTAATAATCTACATCTTCAAACTTATGCTCACCTTTTCGTGAAATCACTTTAATAGTTCTTGCCTGAAGTCTCTTCGCGCACTCTACGGCTGTTTTGCTAGTAGCTCCATCACCTAAAATCACGACTTCTTTACCTTTCAAATCGACAATTCGACTAATCATATACTCCATTCCGTCGATGTCGGTGTTATATCCTTTGATAGTATCAGAAAATTTAATCGTATTTACGCATCCAATTTTCTTCGCATCTTCACTCATTTCGTCCAAGTATTTTATGACGTCTTCCTTGTAAGGAATAGTTACATTGATTCCATTGATATCCTTTCTTTTGAAAAATTTATCCAAATCATCTTCTTCAAAATATTCGTATTTGTAGTATCCTAATAGTTCGTGAATTTCTTTGGAATAGCTATGCTTTAAAGATTTTCCTAATAATCCGTATTTCATTTCAAATTATCCTGAATTTTTTTTGATTCTAGTAAAATTTTGGATTCAACTTCTTTTATATTGTCGCGGTATTTTAAATTTGTTTGTTCTATTTTTTCAAAAATTTCCTTTTCTCTCGATTTGTCTTCTGTTTCAATATTATTCTTTGATTTAAAATCTCCAATTTCAGAACAAATCTCAAATCTTTTTTCTAATAATCTGGCGATTTCAGAATCAATTTTATCTATTTCTTTTCTAAATCTTTCCATCCATACTCCTTTAACAAATCGTAAATCACAAATGCAGTGATTGACTCCATCACGCTTACTGCTCTTATACCAATGCTTGGGTCGTGTCTTCCTTCAACAGTCAAGGTAGTGTTCGTTCTACTTCTCAAATCAACTGTATCTTGTGTTATTCCAATCGATGCTGGTGGTTTGAACGTAACCAAGGAAATTATCGGCATTCCCGTCGAAATTCCTCCAAGTATTCCACCGTTGTAATTCGTTTTTGTTTTGATTTGTTCGCTTTCTATATAATAGCAGTCATTCACAACAGATGCATTTGATTTGTCGAATGATTTGCCCAAACCAAATTCAACCGATTTTACTGCTCCAATTCCAAAATAGCTTTGTGACAATCTAGATTCAATCGAATCAAAAAGCGTATCTCCAACTCCCGCTCTCAAATTATACACAACAGTTTCTACACTTGAGCCAACGGAATCTTTTCTATCTCTCAACTCTTCTATTTTGTCATCTATTTTATCAATTATTTCATCGTTTATTACTTCGATTTTCCTATTCTTCAAATAACTGTAGTCTGTAAATTTTAAATCATCAAATCGTTCATCTACAATATCTCCAAGTGAATACAAATGGCTGAACACATGTATGTCGTGTTCTTTTAATATTTCTTGTGCAATAAATCCTGCCACGTTAATAACTGCAGTCAATCTTCCAGAAAAATGTCCACTTCCATTGATATCGTTGAAACCATTGTATCTAACAGTTGCTGGATAGTCTGCATGCGATGGCCTTGGAGTATTGTAAATATTTGTGTAATCTTTTGAATGATGATCTGAGTTTTTAATCACAAAAGATAGTGGAGCACCCGTTGTTGTATCATTCAAAATCCCCGATACGAACTCAACTTCATCTGATTCTTTTCTAAGTGTAGTGTTGGATTTTCCGGGAGATCTTCTTTTCATATGTGCTCTCAATTTTTCGTAGTCTATTTTGATTCCTGGATCAATTCCATCAATCACGCCACCAATCATCGAGCCATGAGACTCTCCCCACACAGTTAACTTAACTAATTTACCTATCGATGACATCGCTAACCAACCTTTCTATTTCATCAAAAAACGATGGATAAGATTTCTTCACAGCTTGCCAATCTTTGATTTCAACTTCTTTCGTAATTATAGATGCTATTGCAGCCGCCATTACAATTCTGTGATCATCAAAAGAATTTACGACTGCAGGTTTCATTTCTGATTTATAAATTATTAAATCATCTCCGTCTATTTTGCAGTTTACGCCGAATGATTTTAACATATCGTAAGTTGATTGCATTCTATCCGATTCTTTTAACCTCAATCTTTTAGCATTTTTTAAGACTGATTTGTCGCATTTTTGAGACAAAACCACTGCCAAAATCACAAATAAATCTGGCGTTTGTGATATATCTATTTCACAGTAATGTTGGTTGTTATTTATTTTTTCTAATAATTCAACTATTTTTCTGTCTGCTTGAACTGAGTCCATGTTTAAGTTCTGAACGTTTATATCTGCACCCAACTCATTTGCACACAAGAAAAACGCTGCGTTTGACCAATCTCCTTCTACGATAATTTTCCCTGGTGATTTTAAAGCCCCTGGCTTTACGATGACTTTATCAGACAAAATCTCAGACTCCACTCCAAATAATCTCAAACATTCTTGTGTGATTTTGATATATCCAGTTGATTCAAGTCGTGATGTCAATTTGATTTCACAGCCACCAATAAGTGGGGCAATCATCATAATCGCAGAGATGTATTGGCTGGACACATCTCCCGGAAATTCAAAATCAATTTTATGAAAAGTTCCATCAACTGTAAAAGGAAGTTTATCTTCACTAAAAGTAAGCCCCGATAATTTCAATTGATCCATCAATTCTTTTATCGGTCTATCTTGTAATCTACCAGTGCATTTTACGTTAGTTTTTTGAGATAAGAAGCTAACCAATGGAAGCAAAAATCTCAAAGTTGAACCCGAATCATTTACATTTATATCGGACACATCTTTTTGAAAAAACGAAGGATGAACTGTAACTTCATTTTCGTTTATGTCGATTTCAACTCCCAAATTTCTCAAACAATCAATAGTTGTCATTATATCGTTTGAGAATTCATTAATGATAATTTTTGTATCGGTATCTGCAACACTTGCTAAAATCAAAAACCTGTGTGCAAATGATTTGGAAGATATAGCGTCCACTGTTCCTCGTAAATTGTCCGTTTTAATCTTCATAAATATCACTCAAAACCTTTTTGTAATCCGATTTGTTCATACTCAAAACGGTACAGTCTCCGATTTCTTCGGAAACTATCAAACTAATCATGTCTTTTGTGTTTTTCTTATCGCGAAGGCTAACTTCGTACACATCTTCCTCAGAATAATCGTAATTTCCATCCAAATTATACATTTTCAAAACTTCCAATATTCTGTCGTAATCCTTGCTGTATTTTTTCGCCATACACTTCATTCCGAAAGCCACGGCATGCCCATGCATAACATTATAATCCGACAGTTTTTCGACAGCATGTCCCAATGTATGCCCGTAATTTAATAATCTTCTCAAATTTTGCTCCAACTTGTCTTGGAGCACGATTTCTTTTTTAATGCTCACACAAATCTCCACAATTTCCGATAAATCGCTTTGTTTAGTGTATCTTTTGGAACTTATCATGTCGAATAATTCTTCATCAAAACAAATCGCGTATTTGATAATTTCCCCGAAACCATCTTCAAACACGTAATCGTCTAAAGTTTTCAACAAAAGTGGATCAATAATGCAAAGCTTTGGATCCTTGAACGCTCCGATCAAGTTTTTCCCAGTTGGCAAATCAATCCCAGTTTTAGACCCTACGGATGAATCTACCATTGACAAAACAGTCGTAGGAATTTGAATGAAATCAATCCCACGCATAAAAGTCGCAGCTACAAAACCAGCCAAATCTCCAACGACTCCTCCACCAAAAGCAATCACAGTGTCATTTCTGTGATAAGACATACTCATGTAAGTCATTATTTTTTCGTACTCTAATAAACTTTTGGAAGATTCTCCTGGTTTTATAACGTAAAATTCATGTTCAATCTCCAATTCATCTAATAAAATATCCAATGTTTTGTGGTGATACCTATCTACATTTTCATCAGTAATAATAATTGCCTTTGATTTTATAAAATCTTTCAAATAATCACGCGATTGATTTAAAGCATCAAGTCCAACTATTAGATCGTAATTTTTGACATTTATTACTGAATACATTGCCTTAATTTCCTTACTTTTCTCATTATTGTTCTAAATCTTTCGCAAGTGACAGATTGTGGCCCGTCGCTTAGCGCATTTTCTGGATCGTTGTGCACTTCAATCATAAGTCCATCGCAACCTGCCGCAGTCGATGCAAGTGATAGCGGTTCTATCAAAGTGTATTTACCACTCGCGTGTGATGGATCCATTATAATAGGAAGTTGTGACAATTCCTTCATCACAGAAATAGCAGAAATATCCAATGTATTTCTAGTGTAATTTTCAAAAGTTCGAATTCCTCTCTCACACAATACGACATTTTCGTTGCCACCAGTCATAATGTACTCTGCGCTCATTATCCATTCCTTGTAAGTAGCACTCAAACCTCTCTTTAGTAAAATTGGCTTATCTGAATGTCCCAACTCTTTAAGCAAGGAATAATTTTGCATATTTCTAGCTCCAACTTGCAACATATCGACATCGTTGAAATAATCCAAATCAGACAAATCCATTATCTCTGTAATAATTGGAAGTCCAGTTTCTTTTTTTGCCTGGATTAACAAATCGATTCCCTTTCTGCCTAATCCTTGGAAAGCATAAGGCGAGGATCTAGGCTTAAAAGCTCCTCCTCTAAGGATATTTGCTCCGTTTTCCTTCACGCTTTTAGCAATGGTAATAATCTGTTCCTCGCTTTCAACAGAACATGGCCCTGCCATCACGCAGAAATTTCCGTCACCTATTTTTACACCATCGACATCGACAATTTTAGGTTGTGGATGGTATTTTTTGTTTGCCTTACTAAAAGGTTCTTCTATTCTAATAACCTTGTCCACAATATCAAAGCGTGATATTAGCTTCTCATCAATGCTTGAGGTATCTCCTATTAAAGAAATAATCGTGTATCTATCGCCAACAGTCTCATCAACTCTGACGTTTTGTTCATTTAAAAAATCTATTAGTTTTTTTACTTCCTTTTCGTTAGGATTTCTTTTTAATTTTACAATCATAATTTTCTCCGATAATCTTATTCTATTAATAGTATATCAAAACTTGAAAATTTAGTATAATATAAGTAGAGAAATTTAGAAAGAGTGATAATATGATAGAATCAAACGATTGGCTACTAAAACAAATCAATGTGGTCAGTGAATTTTTGCAAAAATTATTTACAGATATGGAAACAAATAGAAAATTAAATGAGAATGAACAATACCAAAAAGATTCGTTCGAATTTGAAAGATTGTTGGAAAATCTAATCGAAGAAGATAGAATTAACGATGCTGAAAATATTTTGTTCGAAAAGCTAGAAACAAATAATCTTATGTATGCAACAATCGCAACGAGATTTTATGACAAATTAAAAGGACTTTCAGATGAAAAACTTCAAAAATCAAACTACAGTCGTGACGAAATCCTACAAGGATTAAACGATATGTGTGATATGTTTGGTTTGGAAATATTCAAGGGATAAAAAAAGCTGGTTTTTATAAACCAGTTTTTTTAATCGTATGATCTTTGCCATATATCTCTAATTTTTTGCATTATATCACGGTCAACTCTCTTAGGATATTCATATCCCAGAAGCTCTGCGACATGAAGTCCTTGTTTTCTAAAAAGGTCACACGATTTGAACAATGTACTCCACAGATTCTCTATTTCAGGAAGTGGATATGTTTGCAAATATCTTTCATAATGATCTTTTGGAAGATAAGTCTTGATATATTCGTAATTGTATCCTATATTAACATTGAAGTCGTAATTACTACCAATATAGTAACCCGTCATTTTATCTACGTTCTCTCTGACATGATAAAACATTTGAATGGCGTAGATTTCTTCTTTTCTGTACAAACCTTTCGCAACATTTAACGAATTAATGAACATCTGATTGACTAGTGATTCAAATTCATGCTTAGTTGGCTTTAATTGTCTGAAACAAACATCTGATTTGGTACTATTGCCAACTAAAACTTGGTCTTTGTCTACTAAAATTTCCGCTTGGCTATCTTCATTAATATAAGCTTGCATCGTGTTTTCCTTAATGAAAAATATTCTGATTTTAGAAATATCATTAAGCACAATAGTGTAGCTGATATTGTGAGGATTAATTTTATTTGTGTAGGTTAATTTGTCAGATTTTTCTAACATTAACACATCACCGAATAAACTTTCAATGAAGTGTGAATCCTTAAACTTTTCAAAATCACTTACTCCGAAAACAAAATGATAATCTGTGTTTTCGTCCTTTTTTAAAGTAGGATTAAGTCTTCTTCCCGTTTCAATAAGACTTCTAACTTCTTCATTTTCTTTTGAAAATTCCATAACCGTATTTTTAATATTATTAACCATTCAAATCACCTATCATTTTGATTAATCACAAATTTATACACATCAATTGGATTACCTGCAACAAAAACCGCATTTTTATATTCCTCTGCATTTCCAAATCCATATCCTGCAGCAATTGCTTTAATATTGTTAAGTCTTGCCCCTTCGATATCGTGATGTCTATCTCCAACCATAATCGATTCTTCTGGATTTATACCAGTTTTATCTATCAAATAAGCTATTACATCTTCCTTCTCTACTCTTGATTGATCCATAGTCGCCCCAGCAGTATATGAAAAATATTTCAACAAATTATTATCTGATAAAATTTTCCTAGCTGAAGATTCAACTTTACTTGTAGCCAAATAAATTTTATATCCTTCATCATAAAATTTGTGTATAGTTTCTACAATTCCATCGTAGAGTTCCATTTCTTTCATACCTTTTTTGAAATAATAATCCCTGAAATCTTCAATTCTTTCTTTGGATTCAGTTTCACTAAATCCCAACTCCGTATAACTGTCTTTTAAAGGTGGTCCTATAAAAGATATAAGCTTACTTTCATCGTATTTGAAATTTACTTTATCCAAACTAAACTTAACAGCATTTACAATTCCCTCATAAGAATTCGTAATAGTACCATCAAGATCAAATATTATATTTTTAATCATGATTCCCCTCTCGATTTATTATATCACAGCAAATTTACTGTGGTGTAATTATAAATTAATTTTAACACCAATGATTATTTTATCATATATTTGTTTTTGTGTTTGAATTTTGGGCAAAACAAAACCCCGCACATGGCGGGGAATATAATTTATTTTGTCATTCCTGTAGAGTCGATATTTCTAGCTTGTACTTCATCATCTAATCTCTTGCCCATTTCTTGTTCAGCTGTTGTTTCTTCAACATATTCTTGAACTTCAGATCGTGGTGCACGACTAAGTTTAGCATCTTGTTCTTTCATAGCCCTTATACCTTCATCCAATCCTTTATCGAATAAGTGGCAAGCTACAAAGTGCTTATCAGCAATTTCTTGTAGAACTGGTCTATCAGTTTTACAGATTTCCATTGCATAGTTACATCTTGTACAGAATTTACATCCTTCTGGTGCATTAATTGGTGAAGGAATTTCACCTTGTAATTTAACACGTCCTTCGCTTGAAACATCAGGATCTGGAATAGGAATTGCAGAAATCAATGCTTTAGTATAAGGGTGAAGTGGTTGATTATAAATCTTAGTGTTTGAAGATACTTCTACCATACTACCTAAATACATTACGCCTATTCTATCTGAAATGTGTTTTACCATTGATAAATCGTGAGAAATAAACAAATAAGTTAATTTCTTTTCTCTTTGTAATTCAATAAGTAAGTTAACAACTTGTGCTTGAATACTTACATCAAGCGCTGAGATAGGTTCATCACATACGATAAATTCTGGTTTTACTGCTAAAGCTCTGGCAATACCAATTCTTTGTCTTTGTCCACCAGATAATTCGTGTGGGAATCTAGCTCCGTGTTCAGCGTTAAGTCCTACAGTTTTTAATAATTCAGTAATTCTGTTTTGAATATCTTTTTCTTGCATTTCAGGGAAGTGAACTCTGATACCTTCTCCAATGATATCACCAATAGTCATCTTAGAGTCAAGTGATGAGTATGGGTCTTGGAAAATCATTTGAGCTTTTTTCTTGAAAGATTGTTTTTCTTTACCGCTCAACTTTGTGATATCTTTTCCTTCATATATAACTTTACCATTTGTAGGTTCATATAAGTTAATAACTGTTCTTCCGCATGTAGTTTTACCACATCCAGATTCTCCTACAAGTCCGAAAGTTTCCCCTTTATATATTTTCAAATTTACATTTTCAACAGCTTTTAAAGTCTTGTTTTTACCAACTTTGAAAAACTTATCTAAGTTTTCTAATTCAACAAGCACTTCTCTGTTTGAATAATCTATGTTTTTATCTTTAATAACGTTAGTTTCTGACATAATTCACTCCTAATAAGGTCTTTCAACTTTTGGTGCTTGTTCGTGTGTTAACCAACATCTGCAAACATGATGATCTGAGTATCTTGTTTCAGGTGGTTTCTTTTCTCTACAAATTTGCATTGCATAATCACATCTTGCTGCAAATGGACATCCCGGAATTTCCATCAATAAATCTGGTGGCGTTCCACCTAATGAATACAATTCATTGTCTTTTGATGAATCAAGTCTTGGAACGCTCATCAACAATGCCCATGTATATGGGTGATGTGCATCTTTAAATATTTCTTGTACTGTACCAGTTTCCATGATTTCACCGGCATACATTACTTGAATTCTGTCTGCAAAGTCAGCTACTACACCTAAATCGTGAGTTACCAATACTATAGAAGTATTTTTAGTATCTCTTAATTCTCTCATCAAATCCAAGATTTGTGCTTGAATAGTTACATCAAGTGCTGTAGTTGGTTCGTCAGCCAAGATTACATTAGGGTTACATGCCAATGCTATGGCAATCATAACTCTTTGTCTCATACCACCTGATAATTCGTGTGGATATTGTTTAACACGTTCTTCAGCGTTAGGAATATTTACAGTCTTTAACAATTTAACAGCTTCTTTTTTAGCTTCATCTTTTGATAAATCAGTGTGCAATAAAAGAGATTCTGTAATTTGTTTACCTATTTTCATAGTTGGGTTAAGTGAAGTCATAGGGTCTTGGAAAATCATTGATACATCAGAACCCTTATATTCTCTTAATCTCTTCTTATCCATGTTAAGAACTTCTTCATTCATATATTTAATTGAAGATGGTTCTTTGATAACTGCTGATTGAGGTAAAATTTGAAGTATAGATTTACTTACTACTGTTTTACCGCATCCAGATTCACCTACTAAAGCCAAAGCTTCACCATCGTAGATGTCAAAGCTTACACCTCTTACAGCCTTTACTTCACCAGCATAAGTATTGAAAGATACGTTTAAGTTATCTACTTCAATTACTTTTGGTCTGTTAGTATAATCTTTTTCTACTCTAGCAGTTCTTGTAAGTTCTTCTGATAAATTTTGTTTTTCGTTCATATTTTTTTCTTCGTTAAGTTTATCTTCTACAACTTCAGAGGAAACATATTTAGTTGTAGTTTCTACTTCATTATTTTCATTAATTACAGTTTCTTCAACTAATGTTTCTTCTGAAAGGTTTTGTTCTTTTTTTAATTCATCTACATCTTTGTATTTATTCTTGCTCATGTTTTTTCCTCCTACTGTCTAAGGTTAGGGTCAAGCGCATCTCTCAAACCATCACCTAACAAAGTAAATGAAAGCATTGTTAACCCGATCATTAGAGCTGGGAAAAACAATTGATAAGGATAAAATTGGAATACTTGTTGAGCTTGTGAACACATAAGTCCCCAAGAAGTTTCTGGAGGTTGTACACCAAGTCCTAAGTAACTTAAGAAAGCTTCACCGAATATATATCCTGGAATATCAAATGAAATTGATACAAGTATTACGTTCAAAGTATTTGGAATAAGGTGTTTGATAATGATATCTTTGTTGCTTACTCCTAATACACGAGCTGCCATGATATAGTCTTGTTCTTTTAATGAAAGAATTTGACCTCTTACAAGTCTTGCAAGACCACACCATCCTGTGATAGTCATGGCTAAAATAAGTGTTCCTACACCATTTGAGTTTAAAGCCAATCTTAAAATGATTACTAATAATAGGTAAGGTATAGAAATCAAAATTTCTACAATTCTCATCATAATTGTATCAACTCTTCCGCCAAAGAACGCAGAAGCTGCACCATAAATAGAACCAATTACAGTACCAATAATAGCACCTGCAAGACCTATTATGATGGAAATTCTACCACCTCTCCAAATTCTTGTGAATATATCTCTTCCAAGTTCGTCAGTACCGAACCAGAATTTTGAGCTTGGTGATAAGTTAATTTCTCCTACTAAATCTTCGTGAGAATATCCCGTTAGCATCGGTCCGATGATAACCATTACAACTAAAAATACTAATATAATGAATGCAACTAAGGCTGCCTTGTTTTCTTTAAATCTTCTCCAAGCGTCAGACCAGTATGTAACTACAGGTCTTGCTATAAATTCAGATGTTCTATCTTCATCTGAAAGTCTTTGAAATTTGCTTTGATCTATTTTTTCCATACTAATCCCCTAATCTACAATTTTAATTCTTGGATCTGCTATTCCGTATAATATATCTACAACTAATTGAGAGATTAAGAACAAGAATGCATAGAAAATTGTTGTACCTATAATCATAGGATAATCTCTGGCAGTTATAGAGTTTACAAAGTAACTTCCTAAACCTGGTATAGAATACATACTTTCAATAATGAAAGATCCTGTAAAAATACCAACGATTTGTGGAGCTATTATTGTGATGATAGGAAGTATAGCATTTCTGAATACGTGTTTTCTAATTACATTGAAGCCTGATACACCTTTTGCTTTTGCAGTTAGTATGTAGTCTTCGTTTAAAACTTCCAATACATTACTTCTCATGTATCTAGCATAAGTAGCTATTGAGCCAAAGCATAATGCTATTGAAGGCAAAATTGTATACTTGATTTCGTCTCCATATCCTGATGTTGGAAACCAGTTTAGTTTTACTGCGAAAGCGTATTGTAAAAGAGCCCCCAAAATAAATACAGGTATCGTAATACCCAAAATAGCCAATACACTGATAATATAATCTGGCACTTTACCCCTGTTTAATGCCGCAAGAATACCAAAAATAATACCAATAGTAATACCTATTACCATGGCTTGTCCACCAATTCTTCCAGATACTGGAGCGGTTTGAGCTATTGTAGTCTTAACTTCTCTACCTGGATATTTGTATGAAGCACCTAAGTCTCCATGCAATGCATTTTTTAAAAATATTGCATATTGTGTTGATACTGGTTTATCCAAACCGTATCTAGCCTTGTAGTTTTTGATTGTTTGCTCTGGAAGAGTTTTACCCATAGCAGACAATGGATCCCCTTGAATATTATGCATCAAGAAGAATGTTGCTGTTGTGATTACAAATAATGTAAGCACCATATACAAGATTCTCTTTATAAGATATTTTAACATGAGTCCTCCTATATACAATTAGTAGGCTGTTACAAATTATTTGTAACAGCCTGCCATTTGCTACTAGTTATTTTATTTTTTTTCTAAATAAGTGTCTTTGAATCCTGCTGTTGAGAATTGATTTACGTTAATATGTTTTACATAGTCTTGATAGTACATATTAGTAGTACCAGAAATTATTGGAATAATAACTGTTTCATCAGCTAGGATTTGTTCAGCTTTCTTATATAATTCTACTTGTTTGTTTTTGTCTTTTTCTTTGGCAGCGTCTCTGATTAATTTATCATATTCATCGCTCTTCCATCCAGTTCTAACTGCGTTAGCACTTGAAGTGAATAGAGACATCATTGCTGATGGGTGGTTGTAGTCAGCAGTCCATGCTAAATAACCCATTTGGTAATTACCTTTATTGATTTTACCAGAAAGGATAGCCCATTCCATCATTTCCAATTTAACCTTAACACCAAGTTTGTTTTGGAAGTTTTGTTGGAAATATTCACCGTATTTTTTCAAGTCTGGTGAGTTAGTCATAATTAAGCTTACTTCTAATTTAGATGGATCTGGATCCATTCCCAATTCTTTAAGACCTTCAGATAATAAAGCTTTTGGATCGCCTAATTTGTCAGCCATTTCTTTAACAGGGTTACCAGCCATTTCTCTGTATTTCAAATCTTCAATTGTAATAGCTTTTGGTACCCAGAAATAAGCTGGAGCTGATTTTCCTTTAAGAACTGTTTCGTTGAAGCCTTCTCTGTCTAAAGCGATGTTGAATGCTTGTCTAACTTTTTTGTTCTTAAATAACTTATCTTGGTGGTTAACTGCGAAGTAATCTACTGCTGGAATATCAATTTTTTCAGTCTTAGTTCCTTCTCTCTTATCGAACTTAGAAGTCCATTCTGGTTTGTTTGTACTTACACTCATAACTTCTCCAGATTGGAAAGCGTTCATCATTGTGTTTGTATCAGTGATAACTCTTAAGTTAACTTTTTCTAATTTAACATTGTCTTTGTTCCAGTAGTCTGGGTTCTTTTCAAGAACCAACTTAGAGTTGTGAGTCCATTCAGTTAATTTGAAAGGTCCGCAACCTACTATTGTATTAGCTTCAGAACCGAATTGTTCACCGTGTTTTTCAACTATGTCTTTTCTTTGTGGGAAACATACTCTGAAAGGTACGATGTTAATGAAATATTGTGCTGGAGCGCCCAATTTAATTTCTAATGTTTTATCATCAATAGCTTTAACTCCTAATTTATCTAATGGAGCTTTTCCTTCGTTAACTTCTTGGAAGTTAGCGATATCAGCTAATAAGAATGATGAACCAGAACCTGTCTTAGGGTCTACAGTTCTTTTAATACCATATTCAAAGTCTTTTGCTGTTAATGGTTGACCATCTTCCCATTTTAAACCATCACGTAATGTGAATGTGTAAGTCATAGCATCTTCAGATACTTTCCATTCTTTGGCTGCTGCTGCTTCTGGTTTCAATGTTAAGTCATCATTTTGAACCAATCTGATAAGTGGTTCATATACGTTATTAACAACTGTATTACCATAGCTGTCGCTACCTTTTTGAGCATCGATAGAGTCAGGGTCTGCACTTAAGAAAGTATTATATACTGTGTTTTCTCCTTTTTCTCCACCTTTTGAGCCTCCATTTCCACATGCTGTACCAGCAACCATAAGGCCGGCTAACATCAAGGCAACAAACCTTTTCTTGTTTCTCATTTACAATTCCTCCTTAAATATTTTAATCATATGAGAAAATCCGAATTAATCGTGAATACATATTTGAAAATATATAAGTTCTAGTCTTCACGTTTTTCGTAATTTCATTATAACATGAATTTATGAAAATGATAACATAAACATCGTTTTTTCAAAATATTTTAATATTAAATTGTTATTTTATTGTCTTGCTCAGATTTTTTTTTAATTTTTCGTTTTAATTTATCTTTGCTTAATTGTAGACATTTCGTAATAATCGCTATTTTGTTGAAATATTGTTTTCATGAATTTATAATTTGATATTAATTATCATATTTGTTCTGAGTGAAATATTTTTATATTTTTTTGCGATATTTTTGTTATTTTCGTGTAAAAAATTTAATAAACGGATTTAAACAAATAAAAGATGAGATATTTTAGGAATTTATACCACAAAAGTATTTAGTAGTTTTTTGTAAATCATTGTAACTTTTTTGTAATATTTTTTTATTTTTAAAAAATCTCTATTAAAAAAGCGACCATTTAAGGTCGCAAATTTATAAGTCATTTATCAATTCATCTACCATGTGATCTTCAGTAGACCATGATGTACAAATTCTTACATTGATGTAATCATCTGTTTTGTAGTTTTCGCAAAAATTATATTTGTGTTTTAATCTGTGATACCTTTCGTAATCCATATTTACGAATATTGTATTGGTAGTAGATTGAGTGGCCAACACATAGTTTTGTTCTTTTAATCTTCTTCTGATCCTGTCAGCCTGTTCATCAGCTTTTTCTGCTAATTTGAAAATTAAATCATCAGTAAATAACTCTCTAAATTGAATTCCCAAAAATCTGGATTTGGCAATCAACATTCCAGAGCCTTTGATGTAATTTTTAAAATGAAGCTTGAAGTCATCGTTGTTTAATATCAACGCTTCTCCAAACATAGCCCCACATTTTGTTCCTCCGACATATGTCGCATCGACAATATCACAAATTTCTTTTAATGTTAGGTCGTTGTTTTTTGCTGATAATGCATAAGCAAGTCTAGCGCCATCCATGAACAAATACAACCCGTGTTTGTCGCAAACTTTCCTTATTTCCAACAGTCTTTGTTTAGTGTATATCGTTCCCGATTCTGATGAATTGGTTATGTAAACCATTTTAGGGATTGGTTTATGAAAATAAGCTGGATCATTCATTCTTTCTGAGACGAATTTGTCTATTACTTCTGGAATTAAAAGTCCATCTTCATCTTCTACAATTTCGATTTTGTGTCCGATATCTTCAATAGCTCCTGTTTCTAATGTATTAATGTGAGCATTATCACATGCGATAACACTTTCAAAAGGTCTTAGCGATGTTTTGATAACGAGTTTGTTACAAGCTGTAGAACCGTGTAAGAAGTAAACATCTTGATCTGAAATCTTTTTTCTGATAAGTTCTTTTGCTTGGTGAGTGTATTCATCGTTGCAATAGCCTTGTTGTTGAACCATATTGGTCTCTTCAAGTGCTTTTATGATATTTGGGTGAACTCCTTCTAGATAATCACAGTTAAAATTATACATAATTTTTCTCCTCAATTGACAATAATTAATTTGTTAAAATACAGATTTATTATAACACTTGATAATTTTTTGTAAAGAATATTATTCACTTATTTTGTGTATAAACATTTGATGTAATATGTCATTTTTTGTCCATTGTCATAAACACATTCAGCTCTTTCAAGTATCGTCTTGTATTTACGATTGTTAATTACACCTTCATCTTTTATCAAATTGCCAGGATCTTCTGTGTTAATATCAGGACCTTGTAGATTCCACAATTCTTCTAATCTGTTATTAAATATTTCTATGTTGAATTTGCCAATTGTTTCATTTTTGTATTTTATAACAACAATATTTGATTTTTTGGAAAACGTAACGTTTTGGTTTCCTAAATTTTCGATATTTTGTGTGTTGGAATCGTATTGAAATTGAATATTTTCCAATAAACGGTCGTAGTTTGTCGTGTCAATTTCTAACCTATCATTGACAAAGGATCTGATTTGTCCGTATAGCGACTCAAATTCGTCTCCTCTGAATCCAAATACACGATTCATATCCTCTTGTGAAGTTGTAAATTTATCACCCAAATAAGGAAGTTCTTTTGTACTATGTTTGACTACAAAATAGTCAAGTTTGTCTTTTATTTCCTTTATTTTAGCTGGATTTACATTGTTTTGAGATTTTATTTTGCCATCGACAAGCAGATTTTCTTCAACTAGCATTTTTTCTAATTTGGCTTTTTGGTCTATTCTACTGATATTATATGCAGAAAGAGGTCCCACCGAAGAAATCAGTGCCAATATCAAAAACGTTGTCGGTATCGTGATGTATGTCTTCTTGTTGAAGAATAAATAGTAAATCATTGATATAACAATGAATATTCCGCCAACTACCACAAGATATCTTTCTTCCGTAACTCCATAATACGATATTCTGATTCCTATTGAGTAAAACATCATAACTGAAAGTATCAATAATATTATAGGTTGAATTTTATTGTAAACATTTATGAATTTGTCTTCTACAGTTTTTGATATAAACAATACAACAACTGAAAGCAATCCGTACCACAAAATAAGATTTGTGATGATATTGTTAGGTATTGTCTTTAAAACTACTACCTTTATTATATAAAGAAGCAAAATAAAACCGTATATCAAAAATATCGGAGCAATAATTCTCGTAAATAATAACTTAAAAGGCAAAAGCCATTTGATTTTTAGATTTTCGTCACTATATTTCAATGGAAATTTGGATAAAATTATAGATGCATTTAGCAATAGAAAAATTACCGCTGCACATGATACTATGACATTGCTAAGATTAAATTGTAGTTTGAACAGTTCCTTTGTCGTGAACAAAATGGCAACAATTCCAATAAAAATCGTTACGCAATAAATCAACGATTCTATTATTGATAAAACTATTTTAACCGCGTAGTCAGCATAGTCAACTCTCACATTAAAGTGTCCTGCTACAAACATTCCAACAAAAAGCGTAACAAATAATCCAATCTGAGTGATTTGATTTCTAAGAACAAATGATTTGTCTACGTTTATTATTAGAAAATAGCTCACTAAACCCATAATCACTGAAACAATTGTATATACCAAAGTTTTTTTGCCCTTGGTGATTTCTATGTTTTTGTCAGTGATTATCAGCTTTACAATCATGTAGCTCATTGCAAAGTAGAGCGAAGAAATAAGTAAATCCGCTATTAAAGTGCTATTCAATGCACCTATTTCAATATACCATATCCCCATAATTGCAAATATTGTAGCAATAAATATGGCAAGTAGTACCATTGGATATAGCTTTATTGTTTTCTTTAAGTTTTTAAGTTTCGATTTAAAAATATCTAACCTCATAATTTCCTCCTGCTTTTCTTAATTATATCACGACAAATATCTTAAAAATCGCTTAAAAACATTTGTTGCAATTTCGTAAACATTGCTCAAATATTTACAAAAGGTTTGTTATTTTGTTCCAAATCTAATAAATACTTTTTCTTTTCTATTCCAAATTTATATCCAGTAAGAGCATTGTTTTTTCCAATCACTCTGTGGCAAGGTACTAAAATCATCAAATCATTTGAGCCAACAGCTCTACCAACTGCTCTTGCTGATGTTTTTGTGTTGTAAATTTTTTCGTATCTTTCTTTGATGTCGGTGTATGTCGCAGTCGTTCCATAAGGAATTTCACATACTAATTTCAATATTTTAGTTGCATAATCTGATTTGTCGATTAGTATATCGTCAAACTGTCCAGTAATTTTCCCAGAAAAATAATCGTCCAAATATTTCTTACATTTTTCAATTATTTCATCAGTCCCCTGTTCTACAAAATAATCTACAAATTCACATTTTATTATATTTTCTCCGTCGCTTTCTATAAGAATATTTCCTATTTTTGATTTGTAAATTTCTCTCATATAAAAAAGCTCGGATTACTCCGAGCTATCTCCTTTATTTTACATTTAAGCCTTTGATGAAGTTGGTAAATAATATCGATAATACAAGCGCTATTACTCCAGCCCCCAAATAAATATACATATTAAGTCCACTAAATAATTTGAATGCTGATATTAAATATTCTGAGAAGAATACATTTAAAGCGATAATAATTGCAGTAAATAATATGAATATTTTCACGGCACCGAATTTGTACGCTAAGAATATCAACGAATTAAATGCAAGGCTACACACCGATGTGATTACAAAAACTATTGGCATATAAGATAACAATGAGCCTTTTGTGAACACTCCAATCTTGTCGTAATAAATTTCGATTTGTCTAGAGTGTAAGAATCCCGACAAAACTCTTGTCAAATAAATTACCCCAATTATAATTGCAAATACCAACACGACATTGAAAATTCTTTCAAAAATCGTAGCTTTTTTGATTTGTTTTCTGTGGTAAGATGATTCTATGTTCATTCCAAAATCTTGGAAATAATCTTTACTTGCTACTAATAAAAAGTAGAAAGTATTGAATAAAAATATCGGCACAACGTATGTGAATAGTGGCAATTTACCAAAATCGAATTTCCATATATTAAAGTAGGAAAGTCCTCCAATGATTGCGAGTATTACAACAGATACAAGAAGAGTGTAAAATGCGTACGCAAAACTATTCGACAACTTCTGTTTTAACAGTCTTTTCATAATTTCCCTCCTCAATCATTGTAATTAATTCGTCTAATGGTAATTTTTTGATTACACAGCCGTTATTTTCAAGTAAAATTCGTTCGTCTTCGTTGATATTATCGAACATTTTAATTTCATCTTCTAATCCATCAGAAGTTCTCGTCAAAATCCTCTTGTAATTCATAGCAGTGATGATTTCCTTAGGTCCACGAACTACGTTTGCTTTAGTAAGTATGTTGTGCTTAGAATCCTTGAATTTAATTCTACCATCTTGCATCAACACCAAATAATCAAAAAATACTTCCTCCACTATCGGTGCTGAAATCAATATCGTATTTCTGATTAATTCTTGACGCTTTTTCATTATATCGATGAATTCCAAAGAAAGCTTTCTGTCTGCTATTTCAAAATTTTTTAGTAATACTATCTTTTTGTTCGTAGCAAGTGCTGCAGTCATAAGCACGATGTTGCAGTAATCTTCCTTCAAATCTTCAAGCCTTGCGAATTCATCAATTGCAAATCCTTTTAGCACAGAATCCACAAATTCTTCGTCGAAATAAGGATTCAACTTCTTTTTTAATTTAAGATACTTCTTAACTTTCATAGATGAATTGTAATCTTGTAAAAATGTTGAAAACTCAACTTCATTAGTTAGCTTTGGAACCTTTAGGACGTTTTCTTTTTCTTCAAAACCATACAAAAATTCTCCATTGTATTTAGTTGTAAAAGAACCCAAAATATCAAACAATTCATCAATGTTTTTGTCGTGACCTGTGAACAAATATATGTAACCTTCTTCTATTTCAAGGCTACAATCCAAGTCAATTTTTTTCAATCTTCTTTTTTTGTTTATGTTTTCTATCGTATACATAAAATCTCCTATTTAAATCTCGAATGAGACAACCTACTTGCCGCAGCCGCTGCAATCGCAGCCACTATATCATCCAAAAATGTGTTAACGCAATCTGTTTTTTCTACGTCTAGCTCTTTGATAATTCCGATCTTTTCCTTATCCAAATACCCAAAATTAGTAAATCCGATTGACCCGTACACGTTGATTATTGACAAAGCCAACACTTCATCAATTCCATAAAGTCCTTCATCTGATTCGATAATTTTTTGAATAGGATCATCAAATAATTTCTTATCACAAGCTTTGTCGATTGCAATCCCAGTTAACACGCATTGCAACACTTCTCTTTTTTCTAAAACTCTCTCTACATTTTCAGTGCACAATTGCATCGTTAAATTTGGATAATATTTTTCTTGTAAAGTGAACACTATTTTTGAAATATCTTCTATCTCAACGCCTCTTTCTTGCAATTGGCGAATCGTAATCTCCTTCAATTCTTGAATAGTATAAGGATATTCAGAAACTTTTTTTCTACCCATGTTACCTCCTAAAAATATCTCTATACTATATTTTACCCAAAATTCAAGCGTTTTACTCTAATTTGTCGGTAATTTTCTTTTAGAATATATAACTTTTACTTTATCTCCAATTTCATTTTTAAAATCATTGTTGAGCATATAAGAATCGATAGTTTTATCATCTAATTGTATCACAACTTTTACGCTTGAGCCTTGGAACACAATATCCTTGATAATACCATCTTCTCCCTGGTCTGAAATTTTTACATCTTCTGGTCTAACGTAATATCCTTCAAAAATATTTTTATCACCGATAAAATTCAACACGAAATTATTTTTTGGATTTTTGTAGATATCTAAAGGATAGGAATGTTGTTCGATTTTACCTTTGTTCATTAAAATAATATCATCTGCCAACTCAAAAGCTTCGTTTTGGTCGTGTGTTACGAAAATCATGGTAGTTCCTAAATTTTTTTGAATATTTTTGATTAACAACCTCATGCTAACTCTTAACTTTTGATCCAAATTGCTGAGAGGTTCATCTAATAGCAAAAGTTTTGGACTCAAAACCAAAGATCTTGCAAGGGCGACTCTTTGTCTTTGTCCACCTGATAATTCGTCAATCATTTTCTTCTCGTGACCTTTTAATCCTACAAGCTCAATCATTTCGTTAACCTTGTTTTCGATAGTTGTTTTGTCTATATTTTTGAATTTTAAACCATAGGCAATATTTTTGAAAACATTCATGTGGTAGAAAAGTCCGTATGATTGAAACACAGTCGTGATGTCTCTTTTTTCAGCAGTTAAGTGCGTGATATCTTCTCCATCCAAAATAATTTGTCCTGAATTCGGCTTCACAAAACCACCAATCATGTTCAAAATCGTACTTTTACCGCAACCAGAAGGTCCCAAAATACACAGCATTTTCCCTTTTTCTAATTCAAATTCAACATTATCCACAACAGTTTTATCTTCGTAAATTTTCGTAAGGTTTTTTACACTTAAAATCATTTTTTATCTCCTATCTTTGTCGCCAAATAATATCCACCATTTACAACAAGACATATCAAAATTATTATTAAAGCAATTACAGAACCAATATTGTAATTACCACTGTTTATAACATCAAACATAACAAGTGTTAAAACTTTTTGCCCTGGATAAACCAAGAAAATAATCGAACCAATTGTCGTCATTGTCGCAGTAAACGCATTGATGAATGTAACAGTGAAGCCTTTTTTAGTTAGTGGAAGCACGATATCTTTAAATACATAAATGAAATTGGCACCCAAATCCTGTGCAGAATTGATTTCATCTTCGCTGATTGATAAAACGTGACTATTCATAACTTTTGTCGAAAAAGGCATTTGCTTGAACAAAACATTCAACACTACAATTGCACTAGTTCCAACCAGCATCAATGGTTTGTGATTAAAAGCCAACAAATAACCTAAACCGAAGAATGTTCCCGGCAAAATATAAGGCAAATTTGAAATATAATCTGCAACTTTAATTACCTTGCTCTTTTTAATTATCGAGTAATAAGCCATCAACAAACCAATCATACTTCCAAAAAACGCACTAATCAACGAGTACACAATACTTCTTGTTATAGTGTTTGTAATGTAAGATTTGGAATTTCTGAAGTTTTCAAAAGTAAATGTGAGTTCGTTGTTTTTCATTTTCGTAAATGCTGACAAAATAATTGACGCATATTGAATCACAAGCCAACTCAACAAAAACACACTGATAACGCACAAGAAATAAAACACAGCAGATTTTTTGTCGATAATTGCACTTTGTGAAGAATTAGAATTGACATTGCTTTTTCTCATAGATTTCGAATAAATGATAAACATAATAACAGAAGGTATCAAAATCATTATGTTGATAACTGCCGCAGTTTTAATATCTCCTTTGCTAATGACCGACATGTATCCTTCACTTGCCAGAACGTTAAACTTACCACCTATAATTGCAGGAGTTCCAAAATCCGCAATTGAACGAATAAATGTGAGGAAAAATACAGAAATCAATGTATTTTTTAATTGTGGAATTAAAATATCGATTACTACATGGTTCGTATTCGCCCCCAAATCAATTGCTGAATTGATAGAAGCTGTATCCAAATTATTAAGATAAGATATAACCATTAAACAACTCAACGACAAAAATCCCAAAGTTTCCATTAATATAATTCCCGTCATTCCATAAGGATTGGTGTTTAATTTTAACAAATTGTACGTGATAAATCCTCTTCTCCCGAATAAATTTATGTAAGACAAACTTGTTACAAAAGGAGGCGAAATCATCGTCACCAATAAAATTGCACTGATAATTTTTTGATGGATTTTACCACTCAAAAAGCAATACAATCCAATTATTGCAGAAAAAACAGTCGTTAAAACCGATACAATAAAACCAACAGTAATTGAATTCACAAACAGATTTTTGTTCTCTTTAAATACATTTAATATAAAATCTATTGAATTGCCTCCATCTGCAGTGAATGCTTCTTTAAATACATACAAAAATGGAAGTCCAATAAAAACGAATATGAGTAGGAAAATTATGTATTTAATAAATTTATCTAATATTTTCATAATTTACTCCATTTAAAACAAGCACCCGTTAAGGTGCTAGTAAAATGGGAGAAACCTGACAGATTTCTCCCTATTAAATTACTTACTTTTTACAAATTCTGAGAATTTATTTAAAATAGCTTCTCTCTTTTCACCAAAAGTAGACAAATCTTGTTTGATTAAGTTTTCTTTTTTCAAACCTAAATCAAGACCTTTGATTCCATCTTTAACCATTTGGTTAGAATCTTTTCCGTCTATTTCTGCTAACATTTGTAAAGATTCATCTTCTAACATGAAATCGATGAATGCTTTTGCAACTTCAGTGTTAGGTGAATTTTTGAAAATAGCTACTCCTTCTGGAACCCATGGAATACCATCTTCAGGATATACAACTGTTAAGTTGTTATCTTTTGCTGTATCGAACGCTGATTTGTCAACTGGAATAATACCAATTCCAAATTCTCCAGCTGCTGTTTTTTCTTGAGGATCTTTTCCTCTTTTGCCGTAGAAACTGATGTTATCATTTAATTTAGATAAATAATCCCAACCTTTTTCTTCGCCGTATTTGTCCAATAATCCTTTAACTGCTGCGTAGTTTGTACCAGAAATTGAAGGATCGCTCATGATTACTTCGCCTTTGTATTTTGGATCAGCTAATTCATCCCAAGTTTTTGGAACTTCTAAGTTTTTAGATTTTAATACTTCGTTGTTTGCTAAGAAACCAACAACTGTGATTCCTTTTGATAACCAGTAACCATCTTTGTCTTTGTAATCGTCTGGAATTTGTTTCAAAGCTTCAGATTCATACTTTTCTAACATATCGTCTGATTTAGCTTTCATGAAAGCGTCGATTCCGCCTCCAAACCATACATCAGCCATTGCTTTACCTTCAGCTTTTGCTCTTGATAAAACTTCACCACTTGACATAGATAAGAATTCAACCTTAGCTCCTGTTTTTTCAGTGAACTTGTCAAATAATTTTACGTATTTGTCGCTTGTTGCAACAACGTTCAAAGTTTTTCCTTCAAACTTTTTAGCGTCGTCAGCTTTTTCTTCAGTTTTTGTAGGTTCTTTTGATGTTGTTTCTTTTGAATTATCTTTTGATTGACAAGCAGTCAACGCAAAAATTAACATCAAAGAAAGACTTAACATCTTTAAAAATTTGTTTTTCATAATCCCTCCATATTTTTAAATTTTATCATTAGATAGTATATATTATTTTGAAATATTTTACAAATACACAAAATACCCCCTATTTTTTGGAGCCATTTCGTGTAAATTATTTCTCAATATATGATTTTATAAAGTAATTTCCGTCCTTATTTTCAAGAGTAAGAGTCGCATAGTTGTTTTTTAATACCAAATCATTGCCTTTGATTTCTCCTTCATTTGGATAAAAAGTTCCTATCGAAACATCGCTTACAAATGTATAATAAGCGTTGTTTTCTTTCAAATACAAGCATTTTTCTTTGCTTTTAACATCATCAGAAACAATACCTGCGTATTTTTTCAAAGTTGCATCTACAAGATTCTTGTCGATTTCTACAAGTGGCATATTTTTGCTTGAAAACTCGAATTCTGAAAAACTATCTAGTTTTTTCAATTTTTCTATTATAGCTTTGAGCTCATCTGAATTTTCTTCATAATTTTTCGATGGAAAATATTTGATAAAACCATCCAAATCTATTTCTTTTGGATCGTTGTATCTTCCTGCCTTGAAGAAATTAGAAGTTATGTTTTTAATTTCATCAAATTCTGATCCAGGACGTTTTTCCACAAATACTTTTTTAATTTGATTGACCTCGTCATCTGTAAGCTTTCTATCTTTTCCTGCCTTTATCCCTTTAAAAGCTTGTTCAAAGTAATTTCCGACCCATTTTTGTTGTTCTTCAGTTAGTTTTATTTCTTCTTTTTCCGCATCATTTTTACTACAAGATGCTAGAAAAATTATCGCAAATAATAAAACAACTGAAAATCGTAAAAACTTATGTAATCTTTTCATACATACTCCCCCTTTATTTGGTTTATTTATACCCTGATTTTTAAAATTTATAACAAAAATATCCCCTCAATATAAATTGAGAGGATACCTAAAATTTAGAAGTTTATGGGATTACTTTATGATACTTGTTAATTGATTGATTACATCTTCAGATACTGATTTTTCTCCACCAATTACATAAGATTTGTTGAATTTAGTATCTTTGATGAATTGTTCTGCTTTTTGTCCTAATTTTTCTTTGTTAGTAAGAAGGATTGCGCCATTTTGTTTTGCTGAGAATGGTGCTGCAACTAATGCGTCTGCAAAGTTTTCGCCACTTGCTACTACGACAACTTCTTTTGCTCCAGAATATTTTGCAAGAAGAATACTTGTTTCGTATCTGTCAGCTCCGCCCATTCTGTTTACTGTAGCATTAGAGATTTTTTTGATGTTAGCTTTTGTGTTTTCAGATACTGATTTTTCTCCACCAGCTATGTTTATTAATGATGCTTTTGATGATTTGATAACATCTTCAACTGATTTGTCGATAGCGTTAACTCTTACTAAAAGTATTGGAGCTTTGTCTTTTTCAGCTGCATTGTTAAGAGATAATGCATCTGCATAATTTTCTCCACTTGCGATTTCTAATGTTGTTGTCTTATCGCCGATAAGTTTAGCTGCGATTTTGGCACTTGTTTTGTATCTGTCAGATCCAGAAAGTCTGTCAACTTTGAAGTTTCTCTTTTCTAATTCTTTTTTCAATCCTTCATCGACAGATTTTTCTCCACCAATAATAGTGATTTCTTTTGCTTTTAATCTAGAAATTTCACTCATAACTTCCTTACTGATTGAGTTAGAAGATATATACAACAAAGATGCGTTGTTTGCTTTTGCAAATGGAGCAGCTGTCAAAACGTCAGAATAATTATCTTGGTTAGCTAATACGACTTTGTTAGTTCCTTCTTTGAACATTTTTTTAGAAACTTCGATAGATGTTTGTACTCTGTTTTCTCCAGAAATTCTTTGAACATTTTCATTTGTAGTGTCTGCAGTTGATTTTTCGATTTCAACTTGGTCAACAACTTTTAATGAATCTGTTTCATAAGTTGTAGCCACGATTGACTTATCAGTTACTTTAACTTTTGTAAAGTTTGGTTTGTAATGTTGATCTCTAACTGCCATGTAGTCTTTGAATTCTACTAAATCATAGTGTTTTGAACCTGATGCAGAGTTTGCAGTTAAGTATAATTGTCCTTTTGGATTTACATATTTTGATGGAACTTTTCCTTCTTCTTTTGATTTGTCAGTAAAGTTTCTTTCGCTTTCAATAGCTATTCCACCATCCATCATACGACTTCTAGTATATACGTGGTCGTGACCTGCTACTATTAAATCAATTCCATATTGTTTCATCAATGCTGGATATTCTGCTCTTCTTTTGATGATATCATCGTCATTTGCATGAGTTGCTGCAGAATAAATAGCGTGGTGGAAGCCAACTACTTTCCATTTGATATTTTGATTTTTTGTCATTTCAATTGCTTTTTCAATTGTAGCTTTGTGTTCAGCAGTATTCATGTTGTTAGAATTTAATTGAATAAATAGCGTATTATTGTACACGAAGTAATAGTTCGATCCTGCTTCTGTTGCTCCTTCAGCTTGAACATTAGGAAGTGCAAAGTGTTGTGAATAAGAATTTGCTTGTGAATCGTGGTTACCAATTAACGTTGCAAATGTAATTCCTTTTGCATTTTCTCTTTCAATATATCCACTGTATTCTAATTCTGATTTAGAAGTGTATTCATTTACTTGGTCTCCCAAGCTGTACAAGAAACTCATTTGTGGAACTTGATTTTTGATAGTTCCCAATGCTTTTTCCCATTTGTCTCTGTCTGCGTAGAATTTACCAGCACCGATTTGAGGGTCCCCTGCTAATACAAATGTAAAATCGCCTTTTGGTTGAGTTGTAAATTCGAATACTTGAGATTTTTTGCCATTACCATTGTAAACTCTGTACATGTATTTAGTGTTTGGTTTCAAGTTTTTGATATTTACTTGAGAGTTTGACATATCTTTAAGTTCATACAAATCTTTTAAAGCTTGATCTTTCTTATCTTTTTCGATTTTTACTTTTTCATTTGATTTTTCATTGATATCAAATGTTGTGTTCTTGTCAGATGTTACAGCTTTGATTTTCGTTGCATTTGAAAAATCTTTTTGATCATTTGCTTCTACGATTTCCAAATAACCTTGTTCTTTACTCTTGCTGTACCAAGTGAAGTTTCTTTCACTTTGATCTTTACCAATTGTCAAGATTGGAAATCTTATTTGAGATTCATCTTGAGTTTGTGTTGCTGTTGTGCTAATATCATTTTTTACATTAGTTTCAGCAAATGTAGTTGTGTATGTAGCTGTTGTTGCTATTGAAAATACCATACCCAATGCTAATAACGCTTTTGCCGTTTTGTTCATTAATTTTCCCCCTTATGATTATATATAATTGATGAGAATAATGATGTCACTGGCACCATTATAATCACAACGACCGTACCTATCAGCCCTTTTGTGATTTCGACTGAAAAGAAATCAGAATTAACAAGCTGATTAAAACTTACTCCATGCGATATCAAAACCATAATCGTCACTAGAGATGATCCAATAAATGCAAACACCAAAGTGTTTACCATTGTTCCAATAATATCTTTACCTATATTCATTCCGCTTTGAAAAAGCTTCCTGCTATCCAAATCTGTATTTAATGATTTAATTTCTTTCAAAGAAGATGAAATCGACACGCTAACATCCATTGAAGCACCAAGAGATGCTATGGAAACTGCAGAGAATAATAAGTTCTCAATCCTAAGTCCCCACGTTTTTCCTATCAAAATCAAAGTTTCTACATTTTCCATATTGTGTCCAGAAACATATAAAACTTTTCCAATGATTTTAACCATAATTGCCGCTATCAAAAATGAAGTTCCTATCGAAATCATATTTACCACAGTCATTTTACTGTATCCATACAACACCACTAGAGAATAGACTGCACACAAAATTACCGTTATAATCGTAACCAAAATATTATTGTATCCATTCATCAAAAGCGCCACATCAAAAAATAAAATTATGTAAATACTTACAAATAAAGCTATCGCACTTTTGAGGCCTTTTATCCCAGCAATCACAGCCAAAAATATTACAAATAATGCTATAATCACAAAAATTCTTATAGTTCTATCGTAGTTGTACACGGAATAGTAATAATCATCAGTTGAACCTGAATTTTGATTTTGAATTAGAATAACATTACTTCCTTTGTGAACTTTAATGCTGTGTGTGTTCACAAGTTCGTTATCCAACTCCACAACTTTTCCAGTTTTTAAAATCTTAGCTTTAATCTTCTGAACGCCGACAGGTTTAGAATTGTCCGGATAATCTAGCGATTCATCCACAACTTCCACAACCTTCGCCCTCAGATATTCCACACCCTTGTAACTAATCAAGCTTTCATTTACATCTAGCTTTCTATTAAAAAAGAAAATTCCAATCAATAGCAAGATTAAAATTACATTAACAATTTTCTTCAATATTTCATCACCTATTACATTGTACGATTAAAATATTAAATTTATGTTTTTCAAAGTTAATAAAATGTAAAAATTTGTTAAAAAAGCATTAAAAAAAGCATATCATTTGATATGCTCATTAAAAATATTCTCACTGTATATTTTTGAGGCAAAAAAAGAAGTAACCGGAACCATTATAATCACAACGCTAATTCCAATTAACGCTTTCGTAATTTCCACTGCAAAAAAATCAGAACTTACAACTCTATTAAAAGTATTTGTTCCGTGCAATATAAAAATCATAATGCTCACAAGTGATGATCCAATAAATGCAAATACCAATGTATTTACCATTGTTCCTATAATATCTTTGCCAATACTCATCCCACTTTTAAATAATTTTTTGCTCGATACATCTTTATTTAGTGATTGAATTTCTCTTAGCGCAGAAGCTATCGATACACTTACATCCATTGACGCTCCCAAAGCTGAAATAGCAACGGTAGAAAATAGTAAATTTTCGATATTTAATTTCCATTCTTTTCCTATTACGAGTATCAATTCTCCGACATTTTCCAGATTATATCCTGAAATATTAAGTCCAATACTCATTAACTTAACCAAAATACTCACAAATATAAATGACACCGAAACAGAAATCATGTTAATTAAACTCATTTTCGAATAACCATATAAAATCAATGTCGAAAAAATAGTACACAAAATTACAGTTAAAATCGTAATCAAAACATTATTAAATCCATTCATTATCAATGAAATATCGAAAAACAAAATTATGTATATACTAATAACAAGTGCAACCGTACTTTTTATTCCTCTACTCCCTGCAACAAGTGCTATGAAAACTAAGAATAAAACTATCCAAAAAATTGTGCCAAAACTTCTATCGTAATTATACATCCTGTAAAAAGTTTCAGAATTATGATGAGGATTCCTGCTTTTTGCCAAAATAACCTTATCATTTTCCTTTACTAAAACACTATGAGAAGCTTCTAGTTTGTTTTCCACATCTACAATTTCTCCGGTATTTTTAATTTTTGCTTTTATGTTTTGTATTCCAACGGGCTTTGAATTGTAAGGATAATCCAAAGTTTCATCAACAACATCTACTACAATAGCTTTTACATAATCAAGTTCAATTCCATCATAACTTACCAAATGATCGCTATTTCCCCATTTTGAATTTATTACAAAAACCGCGACCAAAATTAGTCCCAAAAATATATTACAAATTTTTTTCAATTATTCACCAACTCCATTTATATATAATACTACAAAAAAATGTGTTTGATAATCAATTTCAATAAAAAAGTTCTTCAGCAATCGCCAAAGAACTTTTTCAAAAATTATTCAATTAATATTTTGCTCTTGAAGAATATTCAGTGTGAAGCAAATGATGTGCTTTTTCTGAACCAGGAGCATCCAAATACTCATTGTAAATCTTTTTGATAGATTTATTTTCGTATGATCTTCTGATTGGTTTGTCCCTGTCTTCTTTGTGAATAGCATTCATTCTCTTTTCTAATTTCGAAACATTCCCTCTAAGAAGTGGTTGCCCAGCTCCACCGATGCATCCACCAGGACATGCCATGATTTCTATAATATCGTAGTGAGCTTTTCCATCTCTGATGCTTTCCAAAAGCCTTCTAGCATTTGCGAGTCCACTTGCAACAGCAACTTTAACTTCTTTTCCTAAAATTTCTATTCTGGATTCTTTGATGCCTCTCATTTCTTTAAGTTCTTTGAACTCTAATTGTTCAAGGTCATCACCAGTTAACATATTGTAAGCAGTTCTTACAGCAGCTTCTAATACACCACCACTTGATCCGAAAATCACACCAGCTCCTGATGATTCTCCCAATGGATCGTCAAATTCAGAATCTTCTAAGCTTGGAAAATCTAATGAGTATTCCTTAATCATGTGCGCTAATTCTCTCGTACTGATTACATAATCTACATCAGAAATATCTTCAGTTAAACCAAGTTCAGGTCTTGCTGATTCGTATTTTTTAGCAACACAAGGCATTACAGAAACTACAACGATATTTCTTGGATCAACGCCTATTTTTTCTGCAAAATACGTTTTGGCAACTGAACCAAACATTTCGTGTGGAGATTTACAAGTAGATGGAATGTTCAACATATCTGGGAAATTGTGTTCGATAAATTTAACCCAGCTTGGACAACAACTTGTAAGTATTGGTAAGTTTTCTTGTTTTTTGAATCTATCTACAAATTCGTAAGCTTCTTCCATAGTTGTCAAATCAGCCGCAAAATCTGTATCGAAAACATAATCGAATCCGATTTTTCTTAGCGCAGTTACCATTTTGCCTGTAACTATACTTCCAACTTCCATTCCAAATTCTTCTCCCAAAGCAACTCTAACTGCTGGAGCTGTTTGAACCAAAACGACTTTTTCTTCGTCATTTAATGCTTTGTAAACTTTTCTTACATTGTTTACTTCTGTCAACGCACCAGTTGGACACACTGACAAACATTGTCCACAAAATACGCAGTTAGTATCAATCATTGGTTTGTGATATTGAGTTCCTACAACTGTTTCAAAACCTCTATCAATTGAAGTTAGTGTACCTACTGATTGCACATTTGTACACATAGTTTCGCATCTTTTACACAAAATACATTTGTTTGGATCACGAATTATTGAAAAAGAACTTGTATCTGGTTCGAATATTTTTCTCTCACCTTTAAATCTTATGTCTTTTATATTTGCCAACACTGCCAAATCTTGTAATTCGCAGTTACCATTCCTCTCGCAAACCAAACAATCTGTTGGGTGATTTGACAAAAGAAGTTCGATGTTAGTTCTTCTTGTTCTGATAACTCTTGGAGTATCAGTTCTAATTTCCATTTTATCTTTAACTAAAGTATTACACGCTGGAACTAATTTGTGATTGTGAGCTAATTCCACCATACAAACTCTACAATTCGCTTCTGAATTTACAAATCCCAATGAATGCATATCCAAATGACATAAAGTAGGAATGTGTATATTTATTTTTTCACAAGCTTGAAGTATCGTAGTGCCTTCTTTTACTTGAACATCTACATCATTAATTTTAATAGTTAACATATTCCCCTCCTACATTTTAACGATTGCATGAACAGGACATGCGCTACGACAATTATCGCATTTAATACAAACATCTGTGTCGATATGATGCATTTCTCTTCTTTCGCCAGAAATTGCATTAACTGGACATTGTTTCTTACATAATCCACAGCCAACACATTTTTCTGTGATTGTGTATTGCAATAAATCTTTACACACTGATGCACGACATTTTTTATCGACAATGTGTTCCTTGTATTCATCCATGAAATATTTCATAGAACTAATAACTGGAGTTGTCGCAGTTTTTCCCAAACCACACAAACTAGAATCTGTAATTACAGAACACAAATCTTCAAGCAAATCTAAATCTTCCAATTCGCCTTGACCAGATGTAATTCTTTCAAGAATTTCAAGCACTCTTTTGTTACCAATTCTACATGGAGTACATTTGCCGCATGATTCATCAACAGTAAATTTCATGAAGAACTTTGCAATGTCGACCATACAGTCAGTTTCATCCATTACAACCATTCCTCCTGAACCCATGATTGAACCAATTCTTGCAAGAGAAATAAAATCAACTTTTGTATCGAAAAGTTCTTCTGGAATACAACCACCAGATGGTCCTCCAGTTTGAACAGCTTTTACTTTTTTATTGTCAGGAATTCCTCCACCAATATCAAAAACTATTTCGTTGATTGTCATGCCCATTGGGACTTCAACAAGTCCAGCATTATTTACCTTACCAACCAATGCGAAAACTTTTGTTCCTGGAGAATCTTCCGTACCGATTGATTTGAACCATTCAGCTCCGTTATTAATTATCGAAGCAATATTTGCAAATGTTTCAACGTTGTTAAGTACAGTTGGTTTTCTGAACAAACCTTTTTCAGTAGTTCTGAAAACTTTCGCTTGAGGCATACCTCTTTTACCTTCAATTGATTGAATTAGTGCAGTACCTTCACCACACACAAATGCTCCAGCTCCAAGTCTTATTTTCAAATCAAAACTAAAGTCAGAGCCTAATATGTTATCTCCTAAAAGATTGTATTTTTTTGCATCATCAATCGCTTTATTCAAAGCAGCTACCGCTTTTGGATATTCTGCTCTTATGTAAACATAACCCTTGTCTGCGCCGATTGCTTTCGCACAGATAGCCATCGCTTCTATTACACTGTGAGGGTCTCCTTCTAGAATCGATCTGTCCATGTATGCACCTGGATCTCCTTCGTCTGCGTTACAGATTACATATTTTTGATCAGATTCTACACGCATTGCACCTTCCCATTTTCTTCCTGTTGGGAAACCTGCTCCACCTCTACCTCTCAAATTAGAATCTTTTACTATGTCGATTATTTCTTGATTACTAAGTTCAAAAATGGATTTTTCTAAAGCTTTGTATCCACCCATCACTATGTATTCTTCAATACTTTCAGGATCGATTATCCCGTAATTTTTCAAAGCGATTCTAGTTTGTTTTTGGAAAAAATCACCTTTTTTAGTTATTTTTTCGCCATCAACTACAAAATTATCATCATTTTTAATTCTATCGTAAAATTTCGAAGAATTTTCTTTTATAATTTGATCAATTACATTAGTCTTTTCCATTACGACTCCTTAACATTTGATAAAATTTCAGCTACATCTTCAAGCTTAACATTTTTATACACTGTATCGTTGACAGTAACTACGGGCGCCGATGCACAATCCCCCACGCATCTCGTCTCAACTAAAGAAAAAATCAAATCATCTGTAGTGTCGCCTACTTCTATTCCCAATCTCTTGGAAAATTCATCCAACAAATTTTCAGCGCCTTTTACATAACAAGCTGTACCCATGCACACAGAAATCGCGTACTTTCCTTTTGGCTTCAAGGTAAATCTTGAGTAAAAAGTGATTACACCGTAAATACTAGCTGGTGTAATATCAAATTCTTCTGAAATTTTTCCCACAACTTCTTGTGGAATATAACCGTATTTGTCTTGAACTTTATGCAAAACTTCAATCAAATCAGTCTTGTCTTTCCCCTTTAGAAAACAACTTATATCAAATTTGTTTTCGCAACAATTACACATATTGCCCCCTTATTTTTATTGTTAACTTCATAATAGCAAAGTATGCAAATGTTGTCAATCAAAAATTTTTTGAATTATTAAATTGATACTACATAAATAAAATTTGACATTTACTTGCATTAATAATAATATAATATTGAAAATTTTTGCTAGATATTTTTTTTGATAATTGGAGAGATACAAGGCTTGGAGCTATTAGAAAAATTAAAAAACAACGACAAATTAACAATACAAGAGTTTGAATATTTGATACAAAACAGAAATGAATTTTACGAAGATTTTGCAAATGAAGCTTTAAAAATAAGAAAACATTATTACAAAACCGACATTTATTTCAGAGCGTTGGTGGAGATAAGTTCATTCTGCAAAAATGATTGCTTTTATTGTGGACTCAGACATTCTAACAAGAACGCTCACCGCTACAGATTATCCAAAGAAGAAATAATGAAGTCCGTTGCTAACTCATACCAGACTGGCTTCAGGACATTTGTGCTTCAAGGTGGGGAAGATTCTGAAATCACTGATGAGTTTTTGATAGATTTAATTAAAGAAATCAAATCAAAATATTCTGATGCAGCAGTAACACTTTCTTTAGGTGAGAGAGATTTCTCATCTTACGAAAAATTGAAAAACGCTGGAGCTGATAGATATTTGCTTCGTCACGAAACAAATGATGACAATCACTATTCTAAGCTTCATCCCAAATCGATGAGTCTTCGTCACAGAAAAGAATGCCTGAAAAAATTAAAAAGTCTTCATTTTCAAACTGGTTGCGGAATGATGGTAGGATCTCCTTTTCAGACTAACTTAACATTAGCAAAGGACTTGTATTTTATTCAAGAACTTCAACCGGAAATGGTTGGAATTGGTCCATTTATTCCCGCTGACAATACTCCATTTGAAAATTATGAGCATGGTGATTTGGATTTGACGTATTTTCTTTTGGCTATGATAAGATTAATCGACCACAAGGCTCTTATTCCAATCACGACTGCACTTTCAACATTGGACAAGGACTCAAATAAAAAAGGTTTAAGTGTTGGAGGGAATGTTCTGATGCCTAATGTGTCTCCTGTTGAAAACAGGAAAAAGTATTCAATATATAACGATAAAAAAGATTTCGAAATTCAAATATCTGGCAATTTTGAAAAATTAAAAGAAAAAATCAAAGAACTTGGGTTTAACCCAAATATGAGTATAGGAAATTATGGTGAATAAAATGTACGATAAAAAAAGCGATAAAGCTGTCGAATTTATTTCTAATGAAGAAATTTTGAGATGCTTGGATGAATCCAAGAAACAAAAACCATTGGAATTTTACATGGATATTGTCGAAAAAGCAAAACAAGAAAAAGGATTAACTCATGAAGAAGTTGCTTACTTAATTAATTGCAATAATGATGAAGTGTGGGATGAGATTTTCAAATTAGCAAACAAAATCAAAAACGATTATTATGGAAATAGAATTGTTCTTTTTGCGCCTCTATACTTATCAAACTACTGCATAAACGGCTGTACATATTGTCCTTATCACGCTAAGAACAAAACTATTCCAAGAAAAAAACTTACACAAGAAGAAATAAAAAAAGAAACAATCGCTCTTATGGATATGGGCCACAAAAGACTTGCCCTTGAAATGGGAGAAGATGACAGAATAAATACTATGGATTATTTATTGGAAAGTATCAATACAATTTATTCTATCAAGCACGAAAACGGATCCATAAGACGTGTCAATGTAAATATCGCAGCTACAACTGTTGAAAACTACAGAAAATTAAAAGAAGCTGGAATCGGAACTTACATTTTATTCCAAGAAACATACAACAAAGAAAACTACGAAATTTTGCACCCAACTGGACCAAAGCACAACTACGATTATCACACTGAAGCGATGGATCGTGCAATGGAAGGTGGAATTGACGACGTTGGTGTTGGTGTTTTGTTTGGTTTGGAAACATACGATTATGAACTTGTTGGGCTAATGATGCACAAGGAACATTTGGAAGAAAAGTTTGGATTTGGTCCTCACACAATCAGCGTGCCTAGAATTTGTCCTGCTGATGATATCGACACGAACGATTTTGAAAACGCACTATCAGATGATATTTTCATTAAAATAGTTTCGTTATTGAGAATCGCAGTTCCTTACACTGGAATCATCGTCTCCACAAGAGAATCACAAAAAAGCAGAGAAAAAGCTTTGAAAGTCGGTGTCAGCCAAATTTCTGGTGGATCTCGCACATCTGTCGGTGGATATTGTGTAGAAGAAGACGAAACTTCTCAATTTGACACATCAGACAAACGAAGCTTGGATGAAGTTGTAAATTGGCTATTGGATATGGGACACATCCCAAGTTTTTGTACAGCTTGTTACAGAGAAGGAAGAACTGGAGACCGATTCATGTCACTTTGTAAATCAAAACAAATCCTCAATGTCTGCGGTCCGAACGCACTACTAACATTGAAGGAATACTTGATGGATTACGCAAGTGATGACACGAAGAAAAAAGGCGAAGAAATAATCCAAAAAGAATTGGAAAATATTCCAAAAGAAAAAGTTCGCGAAAAAACTAAAGAATATTTACAGGAAATAGAAAATGGCAACAGAGATTTCAGATTCTAACGCTCACAAATCTATGAAAAACAGAATCGTAATCGTCGGCGATACCAACGTTGGAAAGTCAACTTTAATCAATAAAATTTGTAAACAAAATGTTTCGATTACATCCAACATCAAAGGAACTACAACAGATACCGTGAAGAAAACTATAGAAATCGACGGTGTTGGCGCTTGCACAATTGTAGATACCGCAGGACTTAACGACGATACTTTTCTTGGAGAAGACAGAAAATCAAAAACACTCAATGAAATCAAGTCTGCTGATTTGATAATTTATGTGACAGACGATATGAACAAAACTCAAATTGATTTTGAAACCGATACAAACGTCAAAATAATTAAAGTTTTTAACAACAAATCTTCCACAATGATTAAACCTAAGGACTCTGAAATTTTTTCTGTAAATGCACTAACTGGAAAAAATGTCGACTTATTATTAAAAAAGATTTCAGAAAATCTAATTCCCAAATCATCATCAATAACAGATGGATTGGTGAATAATCACGACAAAATTCTTTTAGTAATGCCTCAAGACAAAAGCAGTCCAACAGGAAGATTAATCCTTCCCCAATCTCAAATTATGAAAGAGCTTTTGGAGAAGGAATGCTTGGTTTTAAGCACAGGACTAGAAACTTTAGAACAATCGCTACAAATGATGACAAATCCAGACCTTGTAATCACAGATTCAAAAGTTTTCAAAGAAGTAGACAAAATTTTGGACAAAAATATAAAACTAACATCATTTTCAATACTTTTCGCAAAAAACAAAGGCGACCTCAATTATTTTATCCAATCAGTATCAGTGCTTGATAATTTGACAGATGATGTGAAAATATTGATAACAGAAGCGTGTACTCACTCACCAAAAGAAGAAGACATCGGAAGAGTCAAAATCCCATCTCTAATTCGTAAAATCAACCCAAATGTTACAATTGATTTCGTGAGGGGAGATGATTTCTTCAACGTGGCTTATAATTACGATTTTATAATTCATTGTGGTGGCTGTATGCAAAACAAAATGTACATGCAAAGCAAAACAAACTTCGCAAAATCTCACGACATACCTATGACCAATTATGGAATTGTCCTTGCGAAAATCAATAAAATATTAGACAGAATCACATATTAAAAACGAGCTGAATTTGAATCAGCTCGTTTTTATTTTACATGCATTGTTTTGTTGCAATATTTTTGTACTTTTTTATCATGACTTATAATGAACACGATTTTATTGTCGATATCTTTAATAAAATTCGAGAAGAAATCTTCCTGTGATTCTGAATCCAAGTTGCTAGTTATTTCGTCAAAAATATAAACATCAGCATCTCTCATAAGACTTCTAACGATGGATACTCTTTGTTTTTCTCCTCCAGACAAGTTTTCTCCATTTGCCAAAATTTCTGAATCCAAGTTTTTATTCTTCAACACAGGCTTCAAAACATCCATAGACAATATTTTTTCATCGATAGATTTGTCTTTTACTGTATCCACCAAAATATTTTCCCTCAAACTTGCAGGAATGATAAGTGGATTTTGTGGAACGTATGCGACCTTTTCTCTTAATTCATCCAAAGATAATGAATTAACTTCTTTTTCGTTGATAGATATTCCCTCAACATCTCTGATATTCAACAGCGAACGTAGAAGTGTACTTTTACCTGCACCGCTTTTTGCGTCTATGTATACAATGTCTGAAGGATAAAATTCTTCATTAATTTCAAATTTGAACTCAGTATCCAAAATATTCACAACTGGATTTTCAAATTTAACTTTGCTTATTGTATTTTCAATTGCAACGCCATTTTTGTTTTCCAAATTATCTAAAATATTTTCCTTATAAAATCCAGAATCCACCTTCAAATTCGTTAAGTCGATATTTACTCCATTTAATGAATACAATGAGTCGAAGAATACATTGATTACCAAAGTAAACACCACAATTGAGTATAACTTAGCGTTTCCAATCGTAACATTGTAACTTATCCATATCAACAAAGCATTTTGCACAAGCTCGTTAAACATTCTAATACTACTACTTGCTGCACCTGCGAATTGATTAACGCTTTTGTGTGCTTCAAAAATTTCCACGATTTTCTTGTTGATAAGATTATCAAAACCATCAAACTTGGAGTATTGTTTCAAAAAATCTGGATTGCTGTAAATATTGTTAAAATCTTGGTAGTTTTTGGAAGTAATTGCAGATAGTGATACGCATTTTTCAGATAATTTCTTATTGATTAATTTAAATCCGAAAAATGTAAATGGTATTATCGCTAGTAAAATCAAACCATAATAAATATTTTGAATTGAAACAAAAATCAAAGCTCCAATAATTATCAAAATAGAACTAACCATTGTATTTACATCATCAATCAAAAAACTGTAAATAGAATTAGTCAACTTAGAAATCTTCGTAATCAGTGAATTGTTTCCCAAATTAATCATAGTGTCGTATTTCACATGAAATAAATCTTTCATAAAATTATCCATGTTTTCTGAATTCACATTCACCGCTACTTTTTCTTTTAACAAAATCAGCCCTATTTGAATAAAATAATTTAACACCATTATCCCAAACAATAAGTACAAATCACTTCTTTGAATGTTGGTAATATCTCTGAAGATCTTGTTACTTAAAAATGGTACGGACAACGTCGCCACAACCATAATTAAACTCATAATCAAAGATACTGCTATAAACTTGATGTTCTTTTTAAGAATTACTTTTATCATAATGCCCTCTCTCCTTCAATTTTATAATTCTTACCCAAAGCTACAATCAATTCTATTGATTAGAAAACGCTTTACTATTATTATACTCTTCAAAAAAAAATAAACAATGGTTATAAGCTTCTCGTTATATTTTCGGCATTTTTTACTCAAATTTTATCGAAATTTAAAAAGATTAACTTAAATCTCATAAAATGATATAATTAGAATAATATTAGGAGGAAATATGAAATTTATTAGCACTAGGGATAATTCAATAACTATCGATTCTCAAGAAGTAATCTTCAATTGTATAAATGATGATATTTACGTTCCTTTGAATTTAGATAATTTGTACGATATTGATGTGCTTAGAGATATGACATATAACGAACTTGCTATATATATTTTGAAGCATTTTTTAACTGATATTGACGAAGATTCAATATCAAGCATTGTAAATAACGCTTACGATGGAGATGAGCCTAATGTTTTTTTGAGAAAAACGAATGATAGATGCTACGTTGAACTTTTCAACAACAAAAGTCTGTCTTATAGGGACTTGTCATTGAGTATTATCTCTAAATTTATAGATATTAATTTAAATAATAATGAAGATGTGAAAAACTTATACCTGTTCACAGCTTCCACTGATATTTCTGTGTCCACGATTGAGAATTTTAAAAAGATGAACACAAAAGTTTTCGTGTTTTATCCAAATAATATCTCAGATATCGAAAAATCAAAATTATTATCCACGCTTTCCGATAATGTCTGTGCAATTGGCGTAGATGGCGATTTTTATGAGTGTAAAAAATTGGTGGATAGTTTGATAAATGATTCTGATATCAAAAATTTGATTGCACAAAAAGAATCGGTTATTTCTACGTGCAATTCTTTGAATATAATCAGAGTTCTCACTCAAGTTATTTATTATTTTTACAGTTATGTGACTATGGTAAAATACGGAGAGATAGAAGCTGGAAAAAGAATCAACGTAAGTATTCCTACGGAAAATTTCGGCAATATAATGGCTTGTTTCTATGCAAAAAGAATGGGACTTCCTATTAATAAAATAATTTGTGCGACAAAAAGTCCATTGTCTTTCAAAAAATTCTTGGATACGGGAGAATTTGTCTATGACGAAGTTTTCGGTGAAGAATCCACATCATTTGAAAGATTGGTCTTGGCGAATATCGAAAGATTGCTACATCATTTGATAAATAATCAAGATAGAATAAGAGAGATTTACACCGATTTTAGAGAAAACAATAAGTTTACTTTGTATCCAGAAGAACTACAAAAATTGAGTTGTATTGAAACGTACAGCATGACAAGTGATGAGGTCAGTCAGAAAATTTTGAGATTATTCTTGGAATGTCAGTATCCATTATCCCCTCAAACTGCAATGGCTTCTCTTGCCTACGACAAATATGTCATCGATTCTTATGACTACATTCCTTCAATAATTATGGCTACAACATCACCATATTCTTCTACGGAAAATGTGTTGAAATCATTCGGGTACAATGAAAATTTGGATATAAATATGGCTTTGGAAAAGTTAAACTCTTTTATAAAATCGCCTATTCCCGATAATTTACAAAACATCAAAAAAATTGACACTACGATTTTTGATTCAACTGAAATCAAAGATATAGTTTACAAAAAAATACAAGAAATGAATTAAGCGGCGTAACTTTACGCTGCTTTTGTTTTAAATACGCAATTAACGGATATATATTTATATGAGTAAATTTGAAATAAAACAAGGGGGCATTATGAACAATTTTACATTTTACAATCCTGTAAAAGTACATTTTGGTAAAGGTCAAGTTACAAACCTAAAAGAAGAATTAAAAGATTACAATAAAATTTTAGTAACTTATGGTGGAGGAAGCATCAAGAAAAACGGAGTCTACGATGATGTTATGGAGAACTTAAAGGGCAAAGAAATTTTTGAACTTTCAGGAATCACTCCAAACCCTAGAACTGACAAAGTTTATGAAGGAATTAAAATCTGCAAAGAAAATGACATTGATTTTATACTGGCTGTCGGTGGTGGCTCAACATTGGACTGCTCAAAAGCTATCGCAATGGGTGCAAAAACTGATGAAGATTTCTGGGATTATTTCTTCGAAGAAAAAAACAAACCAACTGACGCTATCAAACTTGGAACAGTAATTACAATGGCTGGAACTGGTAGTGAAATGGACGGTAGTTGTGTAATTTCCAATATAGAAAGAAAGAAAAAATACGGCTACGGACACAGATTATTGTATCCAGTATTTTCAATAATTGACCCAACATACACATATTCACTTCCAAAATATCAATTAATCAGTGGAACATGCGATATGTTCAGCCACATAATGGAAGAATATTTTTCAGAACCAGATTATGAAAACACAACAGATAATATATCAGAAAGCTTGATGAAAACTGTAATCGACAGTATCAGAGTAGCTCTCAAAAATCCTGAAGATTACCAAGCTAGAAGCAATCTAATGTGGGTAAGTACACTTGCAATCAACGGACTTACTGCCACTGGTAAAAGCTCAGATTGGTTAAGCCACAAATTAGAACACACATTATCCGCATATTTTGATGTAACGCACGGAATGGGACTTGCAGTAGTTCATCCAAATTATTTGAAATTTGTCTACAAAAATCATTTGGAAAAATTCAGAAGCTTTGCAATCAACGTGTGGAATATAGATCCAGAAGGAAAAACAGATGAAGAATTAGCGCTAGAATCAATCGAAGCACTACAAAACTTCTTCAAAGAAATCGGAGCTCCAACTACACTTCGTGAAATTGACATTCCAAAAGACAAAATCAAAGAAATGGCTGAAAACACAGCTGCATATAAAACAAGCTACTCAGATTTGTCAACATCAGACATCGAAACAATTTACAATAACGCATATTAGAACTAAAATCTGCCTTGAAATAGGCAGATTTTTTAGTGAGATAAAATTATTTCTTTATTGTAGTTTTTAATTATGTTTTTATGGTCGACAAAAATAACTATTCCTTCAATTTCATCAAAAACTTTCAGAAATTTTTCGGTTGATTCGCTATCCAAGTGATTGAGTGGTTCATCAAATATAAATATATTTGAGTTTCCTATTAACGCTCTATCCAAAGTTATTTTGTGTTTTTCCCCACCAGATATACCATTCACATCTGTTTTCATTAGTAACTTATTATCTGTGAATACAGTATCTATTTTATTCTTCCCAAGGAAAATATTCTCTTTCACAGTAGTTGGAAAAACATAAGAGTTTTGACAAAAATAATTTATGTTGATATTCTTCGCATTATTTAACTCTGTGTTGTTAATACTAATATTTCCATTATAATCGGTATAAATGTTACTTAAAATTTTAATTAAAGTTGTTTTTCCAGTTCCATTTTCTCCAGATATTTTAACTTTATCTCCTTTTTTTATAATAAAATTTACAGGTTTTAAAATATTTTTGTCATTTACCGTGTAACTTAGATTTTTAGCATTTATTTCGATTTCACTATTGCCATTATTAGAAACCTTATCTTCTGGAATAATTGAATAAAATTTTCCCACATTAACTTTTAAACTTTTTAATTGAATATATGAGTCCACAGATTTTTTGACACAATCAAAAAATTTATTGATAACAACAGACATAGCTAAAACTTTTATTATTGAATTTATCCCTATAATTTGCTTGGAACATAGAATAATTCCAAATCCCACTACAAGTATTAGAAACAATCCATCTGCTAAATTTCTTACTGCGTTTTGAGTTTTAGTGTACATTTCTCCTGTTGATATTTTATCATTCAGAAATTCATCAAATAATTCTTTGTATACCTGTATGAATTTTGTGTACAAATTATTAAATTTCAACCAATCTTTTTCAAAAGAGCAAGAAAATAATATTTTTCTTTCATTTTCTTTAAATGTATATTTGTCTCTTGTATATTCAGAAACTTCATTCTTAAAAGTAGTAAATGATACAAATCTTAAAAATCCCATTGAAACAATGAATATGAAATAATAAGTTGGTAATTCTTTCAAGCTTATTATCAAAATTAATACTATTATTAAAGCTTCTGAAACATTTTGAAACGCCCATATAAAATTCAATCTAAGCATAGTTGCTTCTTTTTCTATAATATTGTCAAATTTATAAGATTTTATATCTCTTAAAATACTTTCATCAAATTTTAAGTATTTGTCTATTAGCAAATTTTCGTGAGTAAAACTATTTTTCAGGATAATTTTATTTGATAAAATCTGAAAAATAGGTATCAAAACTACAGTAATCAAAATAGCAATGAGCAACTTATATATTGAAGATTTCATCATTTTTATATCTGAATTCAATACTGCAGATGTAAAAGTTCCCAAAACAGTCGCTATGAAAACTGCTGACACATCTTGAATTATATTGCTAATCAGGCCTAATATTGCGCCAAGCCTCATAGACTTGAATAAATCCTTATACATAATTATCACCGCTATCTAAATCTAAAGTTTTATTGCATATTTTATTTAACCTTTTATCATGACTAATTACAATCATTTCTCGTGAATCAGATCTTAAAACACCGATTAGTTTTTCCACTGATCTATCATCTAAATGATTTGTCGGTTCATCTAACAAAAGTATATTCTTATCAGATGCCAGACAAACTGCTAATGCGAATTTTTTCCTTTCTCCGCCTGATAATTCATCTAAGTATTTACTCCATTCAAGCTCCTTAATCCCAAAATAATTGCAGAGTTCTTGGACTTTTTTAACGTATTCTTTTCCTTCAAGCATACCCATAATCTCTCTCATTGTAAAAGAAATACATAAATCATTTTGATTTAAATAACTTATAAGTCTTTCTGGAACATCTCTAATAACCAATTTGCTATTTGAGTGTAAAAGTCCTAAAATCAAATTGAAAATGGTTGTTTTCCCTTTGCCATTACTCCCAGAAATTAGAATTTTATCTCCTTTTTCTAATTTAAGATTTGTTCCATTTAAATTTTGACAAAAATCTAAATCTTCAATTTTTAAATCTATTAGAGAATCAGTATCCGAAATTGTTACATCATTACTATTAATATCTTTATTTAAAATATTATTTATTCTAGTTTTTGATACATTGAATTCTTGAACCTTCGAAATATATTTTGTTATATTCTCAAAATTGGAATAAAACGTACTAAGTAACATAATCATAAACACCGAATCAGCAATGGAAATTTCCTGATTATAGATTGCTATACCTATAATTGCATAACTAACTATTTTTAAAATCAAATCTAACAGAGAATACATAGCATTTTCAAGTGCAAATGCAATTTCAGCCTTAGTACCAGCATTTACATTCAGTTCATCTAAATTCCTTTTATTTTTAAAATACCAATCAGTCGCATTAAAAGTTTTCAAAACATCTCTTCCTTCTGATGCTGAAATAATCCAGTTAGTAGTATCTTGTTCTATTTTTCTAGTATCCATGTAAATCTTATATAAGCTATTTTTAGTAATTATTGGCGGTATTATTTGCAAAATAGCTAACAAAGCAAGAATAAAAGTCGCCTTATAACTTAAAACCAAAAATGAAACAAGTACCATAGCAAAAATAAATAATGAAGAAAATAATTCTACCAAATATTCATACCTAAAACTTGCTACGATTTCGCTATCCTTATCTACAATTTGCAAAACTTGCTCTCCTGACAATTCGAATAACAATTCTTTTCGTAAATTGTAAATATCTTTTAGTATGTTGTTTTTTAACTGAAATTTTAATTGATGTTTTATTAATTCTAATTTATAAGGTATTAGTTTTTCTAATAAAAATTTCAGACCAAATACTAATATTATAATTAACATAGTTTTTGTTGTATTTTGAAATTCTACTGTATTTAGTTTTACAAATTCGTCTGCAAAATTTGATGTAATTACAGACACTAAAAAATCAAGCACAAAAATAAATACATAAAACAAACTTGAATAAATAAAATATTTCTTAGCTTTAGTTTTCATAATCACAAATTCCTCTCTTTTTTGATTATACCACCTAATAAACTCTAGCGATATAGAATAAATTTCAAATCTACATTGTTTTATGATATCATTTATTAATACGGAGGTAATAAATGAATAATAGAACTAAAGGTATTATAGCAATATTATTGTCAGCATTTGGATTTGCTCTTATGAATTTATTCATACCACTTGCTGGAGATTTGCCAACTATACAAAAAAGTTTTTTCAGAAATTTGATTGCTTTTTTGGTGGCATTCGCGCTTTTACTAAAATCAAATAAAAAAGAAGAAGTAAAAGAACTTCACGATGTTAAATCAATCCCATGGAAAACTTTGATTTTGAGAGCAAGTTTGGGTACGGCAGGAATTTTTTGTAATTATTACGCGTTGGATCATCTATTTATTTCCGATGCATCAGTTCTCAACAAACTAGCTCCATTTGCGACTTTGATTTTGTCTTGGGTTTTCCTAAAAGAAGATTTGAGGAAAGAACACATAATTTCGATTTTGATAGCATTTGTAGGGGTTTTATTCGTCGTAAAACCTACACTACAAATCCAGGAAATTCTTCCATATTTAATAGGAATTTTGGGTGGAGTTTGTGCAGGTGGAGCTTACACTTGCGTTAGAAAATTGAACACTCTTGGAGTTAATAGTTCGTTTATTGTTGCGTTTTTCTCAGGATTTTCGTGTATAGTATGTATTCCTTTTATGATATTTAATTTTGTTCCAATGGACACATCATCAATCCTTGCTCTTATCGGCGTTGGACTTGCAGCCCTTATCGGACAATTTGGAATTACATTGGCTTACAAATTCGCTCCTGCTTCTGAAATTTCAGTGTTTGATTATTCGACGATAATTTTTACAGGATTGTTTGGATTTTTATTCTTGCATCAAATCCCTGATTATTTGAGTATAATTGGATATATTTTAATATTCAGTGGAGCTTTGATTAATTTTATGAACAATCGAAGAAAACAAAGAATGCTAATAAATGAAAAATCTGCACGAGTATAATCTCATGCAGATTTTTTTAAAAAATACATTTTTTTATTTTTTATCATATTAATAATTTCGCTATCATGCGTGATCAAAATCACTATTTTCCTTTTAAAATACAACTCATTTATCATATTCGCTATTTTGATTTTATTTTCTTCATCTAAAAAATTAGTAGGTTCATCTATTATATAAACACTCTTATCCGTATTTAATGCTAACTCTATTTGTGCTTTTTTCTTTTGTCCAGAAGAAAAATTTATTTTATCAGATAACAATCCAAAATTAGATATATTATAATCAGATGATATGTACACCATATCATAGTAGCTCTCTTTTAATATTCTTCCATTTATTAATATATCTCCATTGTATCTATCAGTATAATTCAAAATAGATTCTATCACAGTTGTTTTTCCTACACCATTATCTCCAGAAATTATATTTATATTTTTATTATCAAATTTCATAGAAATTTTTTCATTTAATACTTTCCCTTTATTACTCAAACATTCAAAATTCACCAATTCTATTTCTTTTATAATATCATAATTGTATCTTGTTTTTTTTACTTCCATAAAATTCAAAAAACTATTTATTGCTGGCTTTGCTGTTAAATATTGATTTCTTATGTCAAACAAATATTCTACTGGTGTCCAAAATCTAGACACATAAAGTTGTGTAGCATAAAAAGTACCTATTGTAATCATATTTCTATACACATAATATCCAGAAATCAAATACATAGAAATTATTACACCATTTAAAACAAAATAAATCATCATATTATTTACAAGAGATTCTAATTTATATTTTTTATTTAAGGTATTTTCATAATTTTCTAATAAAATTTTTATATCAAACATCTGCTTTTTTTTTAAAAGTCTTTCTGACTTTGTAATAGAATATTTATCTAGCAGATATCCCTTAATATCTCTATTATTCGTTAAATCCTTTTCCGAATAATCTGAAATCAAATAACCTAATTTATATGATATATATGCACCTACTGGGACTACAATTATCATAACTAATGCTAAGCTAATAGACAATTTTAACATTATTAAAAATATTGCTATCATAGTAATAACAGAAAATACAATACTAACAGGTATATCTACAATAAAGCCTTTTATTAATGTAAGATTATTTGTTATTTCTTGATTAATCCTATCTCTATTAATTGAATGTTCTTTTACTCTATATGTATCCAAATTTTCATTTACCTCTTTGAAAATATTAGATATTGCTGATGTTTCTACTTTTTTACTGAAAATATCAAATATATAAGATACAACCTGAGTTAATACAAATAAGAAAACATCTATCAGTCCAAAAATCAACATATTATTAAAATTTTTATTCATTGCATTATCTATAAACTTTTTTGCAACAAGTGGAGATACTAAAAACAAAATTTTTAATAGACCATTTATCAAACAATAAATGGCAAGGCTTTTATTTGAAACATATCTTTTTAATTTCAACATTATTTATCATCTCCAATGGGTTTTCTATGTAAACACCAAATTCATTTGACAATTCAAACAAAAAATATAATTTATTCAAATAATTTATAGATTCATAATTACAATTTATTATAAACCTTTTCATTTATTATAAAAAAAAGGAAACATTTTGAACTGATTCTCAAAAATTAGATATAAAACCAACTTTAAGAATATTCGCTCATTTTTGCTTACTCTTTTTTACAATTCAATATTTAAGCTTTTCTTTGGCATTTATCTTCTCCGCTACTGCCACCTTCTCCTAATACTGTAAACATAAATAAACTCACCTCTATTGCTGATTTAACCCTATCATATATATTATTTAATGTCAAAATCATATTTACCCGCCTTGTGATTCGTAGTGTTTTATTCCTCTTCTCCACATAAAATAAATTATTATGGAAAAAATCACGATGTAAATTACTTGTTCCAAAATCAAAGCCTTCATATTGTTTGAGTTAATTATGTTTGCAGGGATATAATAAATTCCGGCAAGAGGATTGTGTTGTATAATTTCAAATTTCCCAGAGAAAAACGCTAAGGGAACTACTTCTCCTGAAAATATTGCCAGAATATACCAGAAAATATCTCTTAGACTAAGTACAGATTTTAACCAAAATGTTAGTAATCCTAAAATGCATAACACTTGAAACATCAAACAAAATCCCAAAAATAAAGATATAATAAAATAACCAAGTGATACAAATGAAAATTTGTCAAAGTACAACTGAACTGCTATCCAAAAAGCTATCCCCAAAGGCATTGATATTACAACTCTTCCTAGAGATATGAAAAATCTAGTAAGCGGATAATAAATTGGCTTAGTTATCAGCGTATCAATATTTCCCGTATTTATATCTTGAAATATGTAGTAAGTTTCAGCCATTGTATTTGACATTGAATTTTTCACTACCAAAATCGTCATGAAATACGCAATCACATCGTCAAAATTCATTCCTGCAATATCAGTTTGTCCTTTCATTATGAATTTCCACAAAAAATAATAAACAATTATTGTAATTGGTATATAAAATATGGAGGAAACAAAAGAAATAAAGTATTCTTTTGAATTTAGGTATTCTATTTTCAAAGACGCTAAGTATTTTTTCATTCTAACCTCCATTTGAAGAATATCTTCTAAGTCCACGATTGTACACAATGCATAAAACCATCAAACTCACTGCTAAAAAAATTAATATTAGAGGAAAATGTCTAGTAGGTTTTCCGCTTAAAGCTAGTGTTGGAACAAATGCTATCAATGAAACAGGAACTACATAAGTCAGAAATTTTCTCAAAAAATTCGGAAAAATTGTAGTGGGATAATTTTTTGAAAAATTAAAATTGAAAATCAAATCCCTTAATGTCGATATTTTTTCAAATCTTAAACTCAACATAGTTATTGTCGCATAAATCGTTTGATAATACACGTTCCCTATTATTAAAAGAATTATCATCTTTAATACAGCTACAAAAGAAATCGCGATATCAAATTTCACTACTACCAAAAATATTCCAACAATTCCAAGCAAGAGTTGCTCAATGAATGCAACAAGTGGAATATTTTCTATCATTATCATAAACAAAGTATTTTGAGGGCGATACAAATACCTATCCAAACTTCCGTCACGCACCAACCACTCAAAATCTCTGAGTCCGAAAAACATTTCTTCAATGGCTGACGATAACATCCCGACCATTGCCAGCAAATATATAAAAGATTTGTCGTATCCAAAAGAATCTACATTGTCAAATAACACAACCCAAAACAAAATCGTCGACAATAATTGGAAAAGGCTGTGAAAAAATATCATGATTATTTCATTTGGATAAGCAAACATCTTTTTCAGAGCGATTCTTAGAGAACAAGCAAATAATTTCATCATTCACCCCTCAATTTAGTTTTCAAAACATCTTCCAAGCTCAATTCTTCGATAGTAAATTCAGACTTAGAAAATTGTGAAATATCAACACTATTTAACTGATCGGTTGTCAATAACGCTGTCGCCTTCTCATTGTCGATGTCTGGATTAAAATCCTTCAAATAATTAACGTATTTTGAAGATACGGTTAGTTTTCTGTACTTATCCCTATCCAAAAATTTATTGCACCTTCCATCGTAAATCACTTCTCCATGATTTAATACTATAATTCTAGGGCAAAATTTATCTATATTTTCTATCTCATGTGTGGTCAATATGATCGTAGAATTGTATTTTTGGTTTATCATATTCAAAAACTCAAATATATTTTCTTGAACCACAACATCAAGACCAATAGTAGGCTCATCCAAAAATATTGTTCGCGGCAAATGAATCAGACTCACTGCCAATTCACACTTCATCCTCTGACCGAAAGACAATTTTCTTACAGGAGTATGTAAAAGTTGCGAAAGTCCAAGAACTTTATCAAATTCTTGTAATCTTTCCTCAAAATCCTCATCTGAAATTTCATAAACTTCTTTGAAATACTTGAAAGATTCTATCACATCAATATCGTAAAACATACACGAACGCTGTCCCATTGATACTCCAATTTCATTCAAAAATTCCTTTTTCCTATCAGACGGAGTGAATCCATTCACTTTTATGAAACCATCCGTTGGATACAAAATTCCCGTCATCATTTTAATCGTAGTAGTCTTTCCAGCTCCATTAAGCCCAATGAGTCCAACCCTTTCTCCATCTGCAATTTCAAAAGAAATCTTCTTCACTGCATTCACGATAGTTTTATCTTTGTTTAATAAACTTTTTCTCTTAATTATTTCATAATCTTTTTTCAGGTTGTTTACTTCTATCATATTCCGCTCCATAATTATACTCTCAAATATCATTATATATTATATCCTAAAAAAAACAATTTCCTGCTACATGTTAGCAATAAAAAAGCGCGAAATTATAAGGTGACCCCAAAAAGTTGGACTTTATACCAGAGACATTTAAAAATTATTTGTCTCTGGTTTTTTTGTCCTATTCTACCCATAGGGGTAGAAATTTTTATGCTACATTTTTCTTTCTATATTCTA
>NZ_JBRFJE010000015.1:0-50897 GCF_052932165.1 Finegoldia sp. P3-F-LR
ATTACACTAAAAAAACCGATTGATTACACTCGGTTTGTTTGCCATGCACTAATTTAATTACTCAAATAATCAAATAACCTGAAATTAATTTCAGGTTATGCTTGACTTTTGTTAGCAGGTTTTTGTGCCCATTTTGTGTGAGATGTGTAGTTAAACCCGTGTCTTGCAACTGTAATTCTCACGAAACCTTCAAGCAAACAATCGAGCTGTATATTGTGAAATAATGTAAACAGTCAAGCCTTTTTGCTAAGAATATCATACGGAAGAAATTTAATTGATTTCAAATCGAAAAAATCCGTCAGAAATCGCACCGCTTGAGCGTTAGCGAGCTTGCGATTTCAGGATTTTGAGGTTCGGGTCATTATTCTAGTTTTTTTGTTCACCTTAAGTTAACCATTTTTTCCTCTTTTAAAACCTAAAAGATATTTAAATGGCACTGAAACTTTACTTTTTGCAAAACTTTTTCTTTTTTTCCAAGTTATATTTTTTGAAATAGATCTAGATTCTTCTTGAGCATGTACATTTGTAAATGATGTAACGCAAAAAATTATTAAAAAAAATATATTGACATTTTAAATTCATTTATTGTACACTTAATAGGCAACAATATTTTTAAAGGAGGAAAATTCGTTGAATGCTTTGATTACAAGAAACGAAGGTTTACTTTTCATCATATTATTGATGGTTTCATTATCATTATGGGTTCAAAAATATAAAGTTTTTAAATCTTTAGGACCTGTTCTTACAGTTGTAGTAATGGGGATTATTTTATCAAATACCCATGTTGTTCCTATTTCTCATGATTTATATGGACAAATTTCTACTTATTTAGTACCAGTTGCAATTTCAGTTTGTATGCTTAGTATGAATTTTAAAGAGCTAAAAAAGCTTACTAAAGAGCCTCTATTGGCTTTGATTTCTGCTATCTTTTCTGTCTGTATAGTTGCTATAGGATTGGGGATTTTTTTCGCACCGAAAATAACTGAAGGTTGGAAATGCGCAGGTATGTTTGTAGGAACTTATACAGGAGGAACTCCTAACTTAACAGCTATAGCTACAGGGCTTGATTGTTCAAGAGAAACTCTTGCTGCGGCAAATGCAGCAGATTATGTTGTTTCAACACCACTTATGGTATTTTTATTTGCATCTCCTATGATTCTTAAAGCATCAAAAAGATGGAATAAATTTTGGCCATATCAACTTAGTGATGAAGAATTAGAAGATGGTGAACAAGAAACACTTATGTCCGATAAAAAATGGTCAATAAAAGATATAACTTGGTTACTTACTATAGGTTTTGCTGTAACATTTATAACTACAATTATTGCTCAAAAAATATTTCCTGCAGATTTTTGGAAATCAGGAAGATTATTGATGCTTACAACTGTTTCTATAATCATTTCTCAATTGAAACCTGTAAAAAAATTAAGAGGAAATTTAGATTTAGGATTGTTTTTATCTTTAATTTTCCTTTCAACAATCGGATTTGCAGTTGATTTAAAACAATTTATCGGTTCAGCATTTATTATGACTTTATATGTATTACTAATGTTGATATTCTGTATATTAGTACATTTGATAATATGTAGATTATTAAAAATTAAATATGAATATGTAATTTTATCAATGGTAGGATGCATTGTAGATGGACCAACATCTGCTCTTACAGCGGGAGGAGCTAATTGGAAATCTCTTATAAATGTAGGATTGATAATGGGTATAATAGCAGGTGCTTTAGGAAATTATGTCGGAATATTTGTAGCCTATACAGTTAAATTTATATGTGGTCTATAGGTTATTGATTATGTAATATTAAAAAATTTAGGAAGTGATAAAGTAAAATTCACTTCCTTTTTTAATACAAATATTTATTTAAACAAATAAATACTTTAATGTACATTTGTAAATGATGTGAGACCAAAAATTATAAAAAATATAACCTGTATGATAGAATTAGAAACATATTTAACATCAAGTCGCATTTTAACACCAATTTTAGTAGGAGTATGATAAGGTTTGGGAACATAGGGTTTGGAAGGTTGTTTAATATCTTTAAAAAAGCCAAGTTTTCTAAGAAATCTAAAGAGAGAGCAGGGGTGTCTAATTCTTTTAATTTCATCTGGAAATCTCATTATGCATCTCATTGCGTAAATGTTTCAATAATATAGCGTTACTATACCATGTAATCATAATTTTTTCTATCTCCCAAGGCTACATAGTAGTGCGGACTGCAACCATCCCTGTGTCTGTTAAAGCAAACAATCGAGCTGTATATTGTGAAATTATGTAAACAGATCAAGCCTTTTTGCTAAGAATATCATACGGAAAAAATTTCGTTGATTTCAAATCGAAAAAATCCGTCAGAAATCACACCGCTTGAGCGTTAGCGAGCTTGCGAATTCAGGATTTTGAGATTTAGAAATCACAAATTTTTGTAGTCTAGATATTCGCGCAAAATGCTTGATCTGTGTTGTTTTGCGAATAAGATTATTAAATTTTCACCTAGATTATAGACTTGATAAAAATTTTTTAGAAAGCATTAAGTTCTTATTAAATAATATAATTCAGAAATTGTATTGCCCTATGGCAACAAGTATGTTAAATTATATAATGTAAAAATACTTTCAGGAGGCAAAAATGAAAAAATTAAAATTACTTGCATTTTTAATGGCTTTTGCATTCATATTAACTGCATGTGGAAAGCCTGCAGACAACAAAGGAACCGATGCTCCTAACGCACCGGCTGTTGAAGGAACTGAAAAAGGTTCTTCTAAAAAAGGTGGACTTATGATCCTAGGTGTTGGATCTGATCCTACATCTGTTAACCCTCTATTTGCAAACGACAGAGTTTCATTAACTATTACAAATGTATTGTATGACAAGTTATACAATGTTAAGTCAGGGAAAGTTGTTTATGACGGCTTAGCAGAATCAATGACTCCATCTGAAGACCACTTAACTTATACTTTAAAGTTAAAAAATGGTATAAAGTGGCATGATGGTAAGGACATAACAGCAGATGATATTATCTTTACCTATGACAGCATATTAGATGATAAGCAAAATGCTAAGGGACAAAATGTTCTAAAGTCAGAAGCTGGTGTTGTTGAGTACAAAAAAGTTGATGACAAGACAATTGAATACAAATTACCTAAAGTAGATATGACTTTCTTAAATGGTATAGCTGGTATCTCCCCTATTCCGAAACATGTATTCGAAGGAGAAGCAGAAATTGCTAAGAGTCCAAAGAATGCAGAACCAATAGGAAGTGGTCCATTTAAATTCAAAGAACATAAGACTGGTGAACTATACCAAGTTGAAAGATTTGAAGACTACCATGGTGATGTTGCTAAACTTGATGGTATAGCTTACAAAGTTATTCCTGATGCAAACGCATCAATGGTTGCACTTGAAAATGGAGAAATTTCTGTTTCATATATTAAACCTAAAGACGTAGCTAAGTATAAAAAGAATGACAACTTTGAAATTGTTACATTCTCTGAAGGAATGGTTGACAACCTATTTTTCAGAGTAAACTCTGAAAAATTAAATGACGTAAAAGTTCGTCAAGCTATTTCATATGCAATTGACAAAACTAAACTAATTCAAGGAACTTATTTAAGTGAAGACTATGCAGACCCTGCATATTCAGCATTCTCAACAAACACAGGTTTCTTTAGTGATGACGTTGAAAAGTATGATCACAATGTAGAAAAGGCAAAAAAACTTTTAAAAGAAGCTGGTAAGGAAAACTTAGAACTTAAGTTAATGTACACTTCAGGAAGTCCTGCTCAAGAAAAAGAGAGTCTATTAATTCAAGAAATGCTTAAGGAAGTTGGAATAAATGTAGAACTTCTTCCAATGGAAAGAGCAACTTTCATTGAAAAATTATTAGACCCATCAAACCACGACTTTGACATGGCTATAAACGGATATGTAATGGGAGACAACCCTGACTCATATTCGTCAATCTTTAAGAGTAATTCATCAGAAAACTTCAGTAACTACAAAAACCCAAAAATAGATGAGCTATTCGAACAAGCTAAGACAGAAACTGACGAAGCTAAGCGTGGAGAAATATATAAAGAAATCCAACAAATACTTGCTGATGACGCAGTAGAATATCCTGTTGCAAATGTAAAATCAATTCTTGCAGTTCGTAAAGAGTTTAAAAACTTAGATGCAGCAAACCCTGCACCTATTCACATGTTTGATTACTTCAACAAGATTGAATCAAAATAATTAACTAATGAACAGTCCCTTTTTAGGGATTGTTCATTTATTTTAGGAGATATTATGACAAGACTTATACTTAGACGACTTTTACAAACGATACCTATGATAATAACTATTTCCATCGTTTCCTTTTTGCTTGTAAGAATCGCACCATCTGACCCAGTTAGGGCAATGATAACACCTGAGTCTACAGTGGAAGACATAGAAAGAGTCAGAGAGAACATGGGCCTTAATGACAGTTACTTTGTTCAGTATAAAAGATGGGCAGGAGATATTTTAAAAGGCGACTTTGGCTACTCATTTTCAAATCACAGACCTGTGCTGGATCAGGTTACCGAAAGACTACCGGCAACTTTAGGACTTATGGGAAGTGCGTTTTTAATTTCAATTATAGTCGGTACAATTATTGGTATTATTTCAGGAATGAACAAAGGAGGTATAGTAGATAAGATTTTTACACTGCTTTCCTACATAGGAATATCCATACCTTCATTCTGGTTTGCAATGATGCTTGTGCATCTTTTTTCATTAAAATTAGGGCTTCTTCCATCAATTGGAATGAGAACTCTTGGTGTTGAAACAACAGCAGACCTAATAAAGCACTCTATCCTACCAGTACTTACTTTAAGCATTGGTGATACAGCTGTAATTAGTAGATATGTAAGAGCAAGGGTGATGGATCAACTAAAAGAGGATTATGTAATGACAGAAATTGCCCAAGGTAGTTCAAAGAAAGAGCTTTTCTTTAAAAGTATTCTTAAAAACTCTCTCCTTCCACTTATCACGCTAGTTGGAATGAGCTTACCGAGACTTGTTTCAGGTGCCTTTATAACTGAAAGCATCTTTGGATGGCCAGGCCTTGGACAACTCGGTATGAATGCCATCTTTACAGCAGACTACCCTCTAATAATGGCAACTACTATGTTTGCATCTGTATTATTAATCCTTGGAAACTTAATCTCAGATATCCTTTACGGAATTGTAGACCCTAGAATAAAGGAGATGAACTAATGAAAAATCTTTTTAAAAAATTAAAACAGAGTCCCCTTAGGGTCAAACTTTCCGTAGTAGTGTTACTAATCTTTATTTTGTCGGCAATCCTTGCTGACTTGTATCCTAAAAATGGCATTGATACGGAAATAACCAATGCACTGGTTCCACCAAATAGCGAAAATCTTTTTGGAACTGACGACTTAGGTAGAGATTACTTTGCTAGGGCATTACATGGCGCAAGGGCCTCCCTTACAGTTGGTGTGCTATCGGTTGTTATTTCAACCATATTAGGATCATTCGTTGGAATCATTTCAGGATATTTCGGCGGTAAAGTAGATATGATAATTATGAGAATTGTTGACATACTAATGAGTATTCCATCATTCTTTTTAATACTAATCTTAAACGCTGCACTTAAACCAGGAATTCAAAATATTATTATTATCATAGGACTATTTAGCTGGATGGGCATTGCAAGACTAGTTCGTGCAGAAACTTTAACAGTTAAAGAAAGAGACTATGTAACATATTCAAAATTAATTGGAGTTAGCCACCAAAAGATAATGACAAAACACATTCTTAGAAACATAGTTCCTACTCTTACAGTTGCGGCTACAGTTAATGTAGCTTCTGCAATACTAACAGAGTCTTCCCTATCCTTCCTTGGACTTGGGGTAAGACAACCAAACTCCTCATGGGGTTCAATGTTAAAAGATGCCCAACAATATCTAGGAACTTCACCATACTTGGCGCTGTTCCCAGGGCTTTTAATCCTTTTAACAGTACTTTGCTTTAACGTAATCGGAGACTATTATAGACAGGAGATACAATGAAATTAGTAGAAATAAAGAACTTAAATGTAGAATTTCCAGGAAAGGAATACACAACCTATGCTGTTAACAATGTAAGTTTTGATATATATGAAAATGAAACCCTTGGAATTGTTGGAGAGTCGGGTTCAGGTAAATCTGTAACTGCAAAGTCCATATTAAATTTATTGAAGGACAAATCAAAATATAGCGGCGAAATAATTTATGATGGTGTAAACATGCTCGAGGCTGACGAAAAAACTCTAAGGCGCATAAGAGGCGACGAAATATCCATGGTGTTTCAAGATCCAATGACCTCTGTAAATCCACTTTTCACAATTGAAAAGCAAATGCATAGACTTATAAAGAGACATAGAAAAAACTTAAGCGCAAAGGAAATAAGAGATATTTCCATAAAATATTTAGACCTAGTTGGCATTCCCGACGCTAAAAATAGAATAAAATCATATCCCCATGAGTTTTCAGGCGGAATGAAACAAAGAGTTATGATAGCTATGAGCCTTTGCCTAGAACCAAAACTTATTATTGCAGACGAACCTACTACCGCCTTAGACGTTACAATTCAAGCACAAGTACTAACACTTTTAAACAATATAAACGAAAACTCTAAACAGTCAACTTTACTTATAACCCATGATCTAGGCGTTGTAGCAAATACATGTGATAGAGTTGTGGTGTTATATGGCGGAAAAATTATGGAAGAGGCAACAACAAAAGAACTATTTACAAAAGGACTTCACCCATATACGAAGGGACTTTTAGCATCGCTTCCAAGAATTGGCGAAAAAGAAAGACTGGTTCCAATACCAGGAAACCCACCTGTAATAACAGAAAAACCAAAGGGCTGTCCATTTTATGATAGATGTAGTTTAAGACAAGATATATGTAAAAATAAAGAGTTACCAAAAAAAGAGATATCCCCTACCCATAGGGTTTACTGTCATATGATTGAGGTGTAATATGGAAAAGATTTTTGAAATTAAAAACTTAAAAAAGTACTTTCCTGTAAAAAAAGAAAAGGTGTTTGAAGAACAAAAACATTTAAAGGCATTAGACGGAATAGACCTAGAAATATACAAAGGAGAGACCTTTGGCCTAGTTGGAGAATCTGGATCAGGTAAGTCAACATTAGGTAAGTGCATTACAGGTATTCACGATATAACCGAAGGCGATGTAAATTATAAAGGCAAAAACATAAAGGATAAAAGTACAAAAAAGATTATGCAAAATGAAATCCAGGCAATTTTTCAAGACCCATACTCTTCACTTAATCCAACCCTAACAGTTTATGAGATAATTGCAGAGCCAATAATGACAAGACTTCAACTAAGTAACGAAGAAACAAAAAATAAAGTTATAAAACTCTTAGAAAAAGTAGGACTATCAAAAGAGATTATGTATAAAAAGCCGGGACAATTTAGTGGTGGACAAAGACAGAGAATCGGAATAGCAAGAGCAATATCCACCGACCCGGAGTTTATACTATGCGATGAGCCAATATCGGCGCTGGACGTTTCAATTCAAGCGCAAATTGTAAACTTGCTAGAAGATTTACAAAAAGAACTAGGGCTAACATACCTTTTTATTGCCCACGACCTTGCAATGGTACAGCATATCTCCCATAGAATTGGAGTTTTGTATCTTGGTAATATGGTAGAAGTAGGAAGCGGAAAAGATATATATGAAAATCCTCTTCACCCATATACAAAAGAACTTTTAAATTCAGTTTTAATACCAGAAGTTACTGGAGAAAAAATATTAAGCCATGGCAATAGAGAAATTCCTAGTCCAATAAACCTTCCAGAAGGATGTGTATTCCAAGGACGATGCCCATATAAAACAGAAATCTGTTCAAAACAATGTCCTAAACTGGTTGAAATAAGCCCCGGCCATAAAGTGGCATGCCATAATATATAGTGAGAAGTTAAAAGTGAGATGCTAGAATTAGAATATGTAAAATAATTTACATGATGACCTTAACCCGTAAACACGGAATAATTTAATAATATCTTAAGCGGAATGTAATCTGTACATAACAGGGGACATTCCGTTTAATTTTGTTTTAAATTCTTTTGTGTGTTTTGGCATACAAAAACCCCTCCATCCGTATTCCGGATTTTGGGGTTCAGATCCCACGATACGCCTTTATTGTTGTCTATTATTTTTTGCTTTTTACTGCTTTTAATATTTCTCCTGCTGCGAATGGCAATAATGCGCATGGCAAGATTACTTTGTAGTGTTCAAGGTGAAGTGGTATTGTTTCGAATACATCATTTACTCCAGGAATGTAGATTACTGCTAGCATCAATAATAATGAAAGTGATGTTCCCATTACTAATGCTTTGTTAGTGAATAATCCGATTTGGAATACTGATTTGTGTTCACTTCTTACTGAATAACTTCTTAGTAATTCTGATAGAATCAATGTTGCAAATGCGACTGTTCTTGCAGATTCGATGTGGCCATCGAAGTGGTTCAATCCATAGTTATATGCAAACAATGTTGCCACTGTGATTGCCAATGATTGAACGATGATGCTTAGTCTCATGTTCTTGTCGATGATTGGTTCTTTTGGTGAACGAGGAGCTCTGTTCATGATGTCAGCTTCTCCTTTTTCAACTCCAAGCGCCATTGCTGGGAATGAGTCTGTCACTAAGTTTAACCATAATAATTGAATTGGGATAAATGGTGTGTCCCATTTGAACATTATCGCCAAGAATACGATAAGAATTTCTGCGATGTTACAGCTTAGTAGGAATGATACGAATTTTTTGATGTTGGAGTAAATTATTCTTCCTTCTTCTACTGCATGAACAATTGTCGCAAAGTTGTCGTCTGTAAGGATAACTTCTGATGTGTTCTTCGCAACGTCTGTTCCAGTGATTCCCATCGCAATTCCGATGTCTGCTTTTTTGATTGCAGGCGCATCGTTGACGCCGTCTCCAGTCATTGCTGCGATGTGTCCGTTTTCTTTTAATGCTTTAACGATTTGTACTTTGTTTTGTGGAGATACTCTCGCATAAACTCTCTTTTCTTTGACGATTTCACGGATTTGTTCGTCTGACATATTGTTAAGTTCAGCTCCCATGATTGCTTGTGAATCGTCCGTACAAATTCCCAAATCTTTTGCGATTGCAACAGCTGTTTCCAAGTAGTCTCCAGTAATCATAACTGGTGTGATTCCCGCAGTTTTACATTCTTTGATTGCATCTTTTACTTCTAGTCTTGGTGGATCTATCATTCCAGATAATCCTACAAATACCATGTTCTTTTCGATGTTTTCAGATGTAATTTCATTTGGTAATTCTTCGTGTTCACGAAGTGCATAAGCTAGTACACGAAGTGCTTGCTTAGCGTATTCGCTGTTTTTCTTCAATAATTTTTGTTTTAATTCTTCTGTTAGTGGTTTGATTTCGTTGTCGATTAAAATCTTGCTACATTTTTCGATAATTATATCTGGTGCACCTTTTGTGAAGGATACAACTTTGTCAGTTAAGAATTTGTCGTGGAATGTAGTCATCATTTTTCTTTCTGAATCGAATGGAATTTCTTCTATTCTAGGATAGTTTTGATTGGATTCATCTTTTGTGATGTCTTGTTTTCCAGCTGCTGTGTGAAGCGCTCCTTCTGTAGGGTCTCCCACGATTTTGTAAGTTCCGTCTTCTTCGATTAATTTTGAATCGTTAGTAAGACTCATTATGTGAAGCAAAGTGTTAAGAGATTTGATGTCATCTTCTTGCATTTTACGGTCTTGAATCAAATAATCGCCTTCAGGTTTGTAGCCTGTTCCTGTGACATCGACATCTGTTCCATCGACGTAGATTTTCTTCACAGTCATTTCGTTTTGAGTCAACGTACCAGTTTTGTCGGAGCAAATTACAGTAGTTGTTCCCAATGTTTCAACAGCCAAAAGTTTCTTAACGATGGCGTTTTTCTCTGCCATTCTTCCCATTCCTAAGCTAAGCACGATTGTAACTATAGCTGGAAGTCCTTCTGGAATCGCCGCAACTGCAAGTGATACCGCAGTCATAAGCATATTCAATGCATCAAAATCATACAAGAAATATCCAACTGCAAACACAATTGCGCATACAACAACAGTTACGATACCCAATTGCTTAGACAATTGTGCTAATTTTCTTTGAAGAGGAGTTTCTTCGTCCTCAACTTGTGCCAAGCTTGTAGCGATTTTACCGATTTCTGTGTTTTGTGCAGTTTCCACAACGACACCCTTCGCCCTACCGTAGCTTACGATAGAAGAGCTGTATGCCATGTTTGTTCTGTCGCCAATTCCTGCATCTGTCGTAATCTCATCCTTAGCGTTCTTTTCTACAGCAACCGATTCACCAGTCAACGATGATTCGTCGATTTTCAAGTTAGTAGATTCCAATAATTTCAAATCGGCAGGAATAATATCCCCTGTTTCCAATTCTACGATATCTCCTGGAACCAAATTTTGTGAATCCACTTCCATAATCTTGCCGTTTCTTATAACCTTGGCTTTAGGACTTGCCATTTTTTGCAAAGCTTCTATTGCTTGTTCTGCTTTACCTTCTTGATAAATCGAAAGCACCGCATTCACAATAACGATAGCGATGATAATAATACTATCTGTAATTTCTCCAATAGCCATGGATAAAATAGATGCCAATAGCAAAATAATTATCATCGGATCCAAAAATTGATCCTTTAATTTGGCTGCCATGGACTTTTTCTTCTTTTCTTTTAATACGTTCTTGCCGTATTTTTCTAACAAACTCGTTACCTTACTGTCGGATAGACCATTGTTTTCGTCCGTGTCCAAACTTTTGATAACACTCTCATTAGATTCCTTGTACCAATCCAATCTCTTACCTCCTGTTAATTTCATAATAAAAAAAACTTTCACCATTTCTGGCAAAAGTCTTGCTAACCAAAGTGGCTTTGTGCCGGGTTTCAACCGTAATGACGACACAATATTTTTAAGCTACTCCCTCTTGTATATTAATTTTACCAAAAATATTATATTAAATCAATTATTTTATTATAACTTGAAACGTATCGTGTTCCTTTTTCATATTCACAACCTTGCAGCCCTCATAATCGTGCGTGTCGATGAATGTGTCCACAATCGTTGGATCTTTTGTAAAATGCATTGGGAACAAAACTTTCGGATTGCATTTGTCGACAAATTCATTCACACCCAAATCGTATCTCTCCTTAAGTCTTGGATCCACCGGGAAAAATCCTATGTCAACATTCCCTATCTTGTCGATTTCCTTGGAGAAATCCTGTTGCATCTTTTCTTTTTCTTCTTCGGTGTCTTCTTCCCACACCCAATTGTTCAAATCTCCAGCGAAGAAAAATTTCAAATGATTTGCCTCAAAATACACGCTAATTCCCATATCAGTAGAACCAAGCGCTGTAAAATCTGCACCGTACACAGAAGTCGATTCACCAACTTCAAGTTTTATAACTTTTTTACCGAAATGCTTCTTCAAATCTTCGATATTATCTTCTCCCAAAAATACAACATTATCCTTCGTATCGTAATCAAAAACCTCTTCGTACACATCTTCTGAGACAATGTATGTAATGTCACTAGCATTTTCATAATCGAAAATACTCTCGTTATAGTGATCTGCGTGTGAATGAGTCACCACGAAAATCACCTTCTTATCGTTCACATTTTTTGGCAAAGTTCCTTGAAAATAATCGAAAATAATTATCTTGTCTTCAAACTCCAAAGAAAATGAACTGTGATATATATATCTAATGTTTAAACTTTGTTCCATTAAAATTCCTCCTCGTATATATTTACCCATAAACAGACATTTTACGCAAGTAAACGCATCAAATATTTTATAAATCCACATAATTTTTACTTGTAGTATAATATTAATAATGAAAGGATGTTTTTATGAAAAAAACTAACGCAATGAGAATGCTCGACAAAGAAAAAATTGGGTATAAATATATAGAATACTCTGTAGGAGACGATGTGAGCGGCGAAAATGTCGCAAACAAATTAAATGAAGACGAAGCGTACGTGTTCAAAACTCTTGTCACAGTTTCCAATACGAACGAAAATTTCGTGTTCGTTGTGGCTGTAAAAGATGAGCTTGATCTCAAAAAGTGTGCGAAAATAGCCGGAGTGAAAAAGCTTGAAATGATTCACGTAAAGGATTTGTTGAAAACTACGGGCTACATAAGAGGCGGTTGCTCTCCTATCGGAATGAAAACAAAATTTAAAACTTTTATCGACGAAAGTTGTGAAAATAAAGAATATATTTACGTGTCTGGAGGTAAAATCGGAGCACAAATCAAAATCGCTCCCGAAGATTTGATAAAAATTTGTGATATTACTGTAGCAGACATTAAAAAGGAGTAAAAATGGATTACGAAAAACAGCTTGAAGCTGTAATTAACTACATTAAAAACGGAGAAAAATTAAAGGAAGATTTCACTGTCGGAATGGAGATGGAACATTTCATAATCGACAAAGATACGTTGAAGACTGTGTCGTATTTCGGTGAAGACGGAGTCGGAGAAACTCTCAGAGAACTTCACGAAGGAGGATGTGTCGCTTACAAAGAAGGAGACTACATTCTTGGACTTGAAAATGATGATTTGGCAGTGTCGACAGAACCAGGAAGCCAATTCGAAGTTGCTTTGTCATCGAAGTGGAACATCGACGATTTGAAGGATATTTACATCAAAAATATGAGAAAACTTGTTGAAGTTTTCGATAAGAAAAACCAAGCGATGGTGACTTTGGGCTATCATCCTGTGACTAAAATCGACGAGATTAAAATCTTGCCTAAAAAAAGATACGATTTTATGTACAAATATTTCAACGAAAGAGGAGATATGGCTCACAATATGATGAAGGGCACTTGCTCTTTACAATGCAGCATCGACTACTCTTCTGAAGAAGATTTCGCTAAGAAATACAAAATTGCAAACTGTTTGTCTCCAGTATTCTACACATTATTCGACAACGCATACATTTTCGAAGGAGAGCCTGCAAAAAGTCGTAACATGAGAGAAATTATCTGGGAAAACACAGACACTGACAGATCCGGAATGTATCCTTTTAGTTTTGACGATGATTTGAGCTACAAGAAATATGCCGAAAATATTTTGAACACGCCGTTGATTTTCTCAATTGATGAAAACCACGAACAATACTATGTAGGCGGAAAAACTTTCAAGGAAGTATTTGAAGATGTTAGGGATACTGATTTGATTTTCCACGCATTATCCATAGTATTTCCCGATGTAAGAGCAAAACGATACATCGAAATCAGAATGATGGATGAAATCAAATATCCACTTAATTTCTCAGCAGTCGCTCTAATCAAAGGCTTGTTCTACGACGATACTAACTTGGACAAATTATCTGAGCTATTCAAAAATATGACATATGAATCTTGCATGAAAGCAAAACTAGATGCACGTGAAAAAGGACTGGATGCTACATTTATGAATGTAAACATGTTAGAGTTTTGCAAAATGCTTGTGGATATGGCAAAGGCAGGACTTCCTGCAAATGAAATCGGCTATCTTATTCCACTAGAAGAAATGTTGGAAAAAGGAATGAATCCTAGGGATGTATTTGAACAAATTTACAAAGAAAAAGGACTTCGTGAAGCTGTGATTGAAAATGAAATTAAATTGGAGGATTTAGATGTTTAATGACGAATATTCATTAGAATTATATAAAATAGTACGAGAAGACGAAGATATGTATTATAGGGATTTCGTGGATTTTATCGCCAAAACAAAAGTATCAAAGGCGATTTATCACGGAGAACCAATCCCTATGACCTACCAAGGTCTTTTCTACAACAAAAAGAACCGCTCAGATTTTGTATACATTTCAAATATTTTGATGAGCATGACTGACAAAATCACCAAAGAATTCGTAGAAAATCCTGAATATCGTAAAATATTCCAATTGGATCCAGCAATTGAAGAACTTGTACTTCACGATCCAGGCTACGATGTTCCCGTTCCAATCTGTCGCTACGACGTGTTCTACGACGGAGTAAACTACATGCTTTGCGAACTTAACACAGACGGATCATCTGCGATGAACGAAGACAACACACTAGGACAACTTCTTCTTCAAACAAAAGCTATGCAAAAATTCATGGAAAAACACGACGTTGAAAATGTCGATATGTTCACTCCATGGGTTTGGGAAACAGCTGATATGTACAAAAAATACGTATTCGATAAGAAACCAAATGTAGCAATCGTGGATAATTTGGAAGTGGGAACTCCAAACGAATTTGAAGAATTCAAAAGAGTATACGAAGAAAATGGATTCAACTGCGAAATCATCGACATCAGAGATTTGGAATACAAAAATGGCAAATTGTGCCACGGCGATTACCTAATAGATTTGGTTTATAGAAGAATAGTAACATTGGAATTATTGAAAATAAAAGACGAAATCAAACCTTTCTTGGATGCATACATGGACAATGCGTTCTTCATGGTAGGATCGTTCAGGTCACAATTGATGCACTCCAAGCTTATTTTCGAAATCTTCAGAGACGAACAAACACAAGCGTTGTTAAATACTGAAGAAAAAAAATTCATCGACGAACACGTTCCATTCACGAAAAAAATCGAAGAACGTGATGCCTACGAAATCATAATGAACAAAGACAAATACATCTTCAAACCAATTGACGGTTACGCTTCGCTTGGAATATACGTTGGCCGTGAAATGACAGAAGAAGAATTACAAGAAAAACTTCCGGAATTTATCAAAACAGGTTACGTCTTCCAAGAATATTACGACATGAATAAGTGCGAATTCTTGGAATTTGAAGAAAAACGACCAGTACTTAACAAATTCACACAAGTTGTGGGACTGTTCATCTACAACAAACACTTCGTCGCCCCTTATACACGAATTGGAAAAGATAACGTCGTAAGCGGCGCCAGAAAATATTATACAGCACCAAACTTGTTCATAAATGAGTAATTAAAAGCCACATTGTGTGGCTTTTTTTGTGTGGAAGAAAACTTCTTTAATTTTTAAAAATAAAAAAGTTATTTGTAGAATTAAAGCTCGTACTACAAATAACTTTTTTCAACATTTATATATATTTTTCCTATGATCGACTTCTACAACGCAGATTATTAATTTATCGTCATCAATCTCGCAAATAATTCTGTAGTTCGACACTCTGTATCGCCAAAATCCTCTCAAATTGGCTGACAACGCCTTACCTCTTGCACGTGGCTCTTCTAATTGACCTACTTTCTCCATATAATGAATAATCATTTTTTGAATAGGCTTATCGAGTTTTTTCAAGGATTTTAGTGATTTTTCTGAATAAATAACTCTCATATACCCAACTCTTTTTTTACCTCATCATTACTGTAAAATTTCATTTGGTCTTTGTTTAGAAGATACTCATTAATTATCTTTTCATCATACTCTTGTTCGATTTTTTCCAATAATGATTCTCTTGCCCAGTCGGATAAAGTTTTGTTTTTTTCTTTTGAAACATTTGTGAAAAGTTCCTTATCCGATTCGCTCAATCTAATCGTTATAGTAGCCATAAAATCTCTCCTTTTCTTGTGTTACATCGTAACACAATTGTAATATAAATTCTTTACTTAGTCAAGTCTACAGATTATGACACCATCATTTTGTTGTGGCTTTTTAGTGAAAGATTATAAATTATTCCGATTAATTTCATCCTCAAGTACACAATCATCTATTGTTGTATGTAATCCTTCTAATAGTTTTTCTTTTTCTTGTGAATTTGAATATATTCTTAAAGTTTCCATTATCCCGTTGTAATGGGACTCACTAAGCACGACAACATTTCCAGTTTCTGTGGTAACTTTTAGCTGCTCATTTAATTTTATTAATTCATCAATCATTTCGGATAAATTATCTCTGAAATTTTCTGCAGTTGTACTTTTCATTACCTCAACTCCTTCTATTTTTATTATATCCTATATTATTCTAATACAATGCTGGACTTTTATGCGCATTATGCGTATTATTAAATCATAAGGAGGTTAGACGATGTTAAAATCATATCCTGCTATTTTTCATAAAGAAGAAGATTCATATTGGGTGGAATTTCCAGAATTTGGTGGTGGAACTGAAGGAGATAATATCGAAGAAGCAATGGTGAATGCTCATCAAATGTTAGAAAGCGTGTTGGCTACTTTCATTGATGAAGATATTCCACTTCCTAAACCAAGTGATATTACGAAAATAAAAGTCGAAGACGGATTTACGTCTATGATTCAAGTTAATCCCACACCATTTATAAAAAACAACAAAACCATCAGAAAAAATGTTACAGTCCCTGAATGGCTGGTTAGACTTTGTGATCGCCAAAATATAAATTATTCCGAAGTTTTGACCACAGCTCTTGAAAAGAAAATCAACGCATAATTTTGTAAATATTTTTATTTCTCTAAGCCACATTGTGTGGCTTTTTTTGTGTGTATTTTTGTCGTTTTTCAGTTTTTCTTTTTTTGCTTTTATGATAATATTAAAGGTAAAGAAATTTTTTAATGATGATGAGAGGTCAATATGAGAAAATCTTGGAATGAATATTTTATGGATTTGGCATTGAATGTTGCGACACGAAGCACTTGTGACAGGGCGTTTGTTGGTTGTGTGTTGGTGAATTCTGACAACAGGATTGTATCGACTGGCTACAATGGTGCTATCAGTGGCAACCCTCACTGCGACGAGGTTGGTCACACTTTGCGTGATGGACATTGTATTGCTACGATTCACGCGGAGATGAATGCTTTGTTGTATTGTGCGAAAGAAGGAATTGCTGTGAAGGGTTGTATTTGTTATGTGACTCATTTTCCTTGTTTGAACTGCACGAAATCTTTGATTCAAGCTGGAATTAGCAAGATTTATTATCACGAGGCTTATCGTGTGGATGAGTATGCGATTGAATTGTTAGACCGAAATAATATTGAATATATCCAAATTTAAAGAGGTGTAATATGGATAAAATAAAAAAACTTCTTGTGGCAAACCGTGGCGAGATTGCTATAAGAATTTTCAGAGCTTGTAGTGAGCTTGGAATAAGAAGCGTTGCGATTTATAGCGAAGAGGACAAGACTTCCCTTTTCAGAACTAAGGCTGACGAATCGTATTTGATAAAGGATGCGGCATCTCCGTTGTCGAGTTATTTAGATATCGAAAAAATCATTGCGATTGCCAAATCCAAACACTGCGATGCGATTCATCCTGGTTATGGATTTTTGAGTGAAAATGCAGAATTTGCGAGACGTTGCAAGGAAAACGGAATAATTTTCGTGGGTCCTGACGAATCAGTTCTACATAGTTTAGGTGACAAGGTCCAATCGAAGTTAGTTGCCAAGAAAGCTGGCGTACAAACTATCGAGGGCGTGGAAACTCCTATCAGAAACAAAAACGAAGCGTTGGAAATCGCAAACCAAATCGGCTATCCAGTTATGGTAAAAGCTTGTGCTGGTGGCGGCGGACGTGGAATGAGAATTGTCGAAAAAGAATCTGATTTGTTGAGTTCTTTTGTCAGCGCACAAAACGAATCCAAGAAGGCTTTCGGCTCAGACGATATGTTTATCGAAAAATACATCCGCAACCCAAAACACATTGAGGTTCAAATCATTGCCGACAATCATGGAAATATTCTTCATTTATATGAGAGGGATTGTTCCATTCAAAGACGTCACCAAAAAGTTGTGGAATTTGCTCCTGCATTTTCAATTTCTGAAAAGACGAAGAACGAACTTCACAACGACGCCATCAAAATCTGCAAAGAAGTTGGCTACACAAACGCCGGTACTGTGGAGTTCTTGGTGGACGAAGACGAAAACCATTATTTTATCGAAGTAAACCCAAGAGTTCAAGTAGAACACACAGTTAGTGAACTTATCACAGGAATTGATATCGTTCAAACGCAAATTTTAATTGCAGACGGCAAGAGTTTTGACTCAGATGAGATAGGAATTTATTCACAAGATGATGTTCACTGCAATGGTTACGCGATCCAATGCCGTATCACGACAGAAGATCCTGCGAATAATTTCATGCCTGACACTGGTAAGATTGATTTGTATCGTACAAGTTCCGGATTCGGAGTGCGACTTGACGGTGGAAATGGATTCACAGGCTCAGTTATCACACCATATTACGATTCGCTTTTGGTTAAAATCACTGCGTTCTCCAGAACTTTCAACGACACAATCAACAAAGCAATCCGTGCTTTGAGAGAAACTAAAATCAGCGGCGTGAAGACAAACATCGGCTTCATCATCAACGTTTTGAATACTGAAGAATTCCACAAGGGAACTTGTGACACGGGATTCATCTCCAAAAATCCTGAACTTTTCGACATCAAACCATCGACTGATAAAGAGCTTAAAGTGTTGAATTTCATCAGCGAACGCTCTATCAGAGGTGAGAAAAAAGAATACAATACTCCACAAATTCCAGAATTTACCAAGACAAATTCTACAGGAACCAAAGATATTTTCGAAGAAAAAGGCGCCAAGGGACTTAGCGATTGGATTTTGAACCAAGATAAACTTCTAATCACAGACACAACCCTAAGAGATGCGCACCAATCATTGATGGCGACACGAATGAGAACAAGAGATATGCTTCCTATCGCAGAAGCTACCAATGAATTGATGAAGGACTTGTTCAGTTTGGAAATGTGGGGCGGCGCAACATTTGACGTAAGCTATAGATTTTTGAAGGAAGATCCTTGGATTAGACTACAAGAACTTCGCAAAAGAATTCCGAACATTTTATTCCAAATGTTACTTCGTGGAAACAACACCGTAGGATACAAAAATTATCCAGATAATGTCGTGGTAAAATTTGTACAAAAAGCTGCGCAAAATGGAATCGACGTGTTCAGAGTGTTCGATTCACTCAACTACATCGACGGAATGAGACTTGCGTGCGATAGCGTACTTGACGAAGGAAAAATCTTGGAAGCAACACTTTGCTACACAGGTGACATTTTGGACGAAACAAGAGACAAATACACACTAGAATATTACGTGAAAAAAGCAAAAGAACTAGAATCCATCGGCGCAAATATTATAGCCATCAAAGACATGAGCGCATTGTTAAAACCATACGCCGCAACGAAGCTAATTTCAGCATTGAAAAACGAAATTTCTGTTCCGATTCATTTGCACACACACGACACCACAGGAAACGGAGTCGCTACGATAATCAACGCTTGTGAATCTGGAGTTGACATAGTGGACACTTGCTTTAACTCAATGAGTTCACTCACAAGCCAACCTGCACTCAACTCAGTAGTAGCCGCTCTTGAAAACACTCCACGTCAAACTGGAATCAGCCTTTCAAACTGTGACAAAATCAGCAACTACTACAAAGACGTTCGCTCCTACTACTCACAATTTGAGAGCGATTTAAAAAGCGGTACAACAGAAATTTATCGCTACGAAATTCCTGGTGGACAATATTCCAACCTCAAACCACAAGTAGAATCGTTCGGACTTGGAGAAAAATTCGACGAAGTAAAATTAATGTACAAAAAAGTCAACGACATGCTTGGTGACATCATCAAAGTTACACCATCATCTAAAATGGTCGGAGACATGGCTATATTCATGGTGGCAAATGGACTCACTCCAGAAAACATCTACGAAAAAGGCAAAAACCTCGACTACCCAGACTCTGTAATATCATTCTTCAAAGGAATGATGGGACAACCTGAAGGTGGATTCAACGAAAAATTACAAAAAATCGTATTAAAAGATGAAAAGCCAATCACAAAAAGAGCTGGACTTTACATCGACCCATTTGATTTTGAAAAAGACAAAAAAGATTTAGAAGACAAATACAAAATGGAATTCGACGAAAAAGACATCGTATCACACGCACTTTATCCAAAAGTATTCGAAGAATACATCGACTACAGAAAAACAAAAGGCAACTTCACTTACATGGACACTCCGACATTCTTCGAAGGAATAAATGAGAAGGAAACAGTCGAAGTCCCAATAGAAGAAGGCAAAATCCTCATCATCAAACTTATCGAAAAAGGAAGATTGGAAAAAGACGGCTACAGAAACTTCACTTATGAAGTCAACGGAAACAGACGTGAAGTCAGAGTGTTCGATGAATCTGCAAAAATCACAGAACGTGAAGAAGACAACCTATCAGTAGCAGATCCTAACAACGACAAAGAAATCGGAGCATCAATTCCAGGAAGAGTCGTAAAAGTATTAGTCAAAGAAAACGACAAAGTATCAGTAAACGACCCATTGGTAGTAGTGGAAGCCATGAAAATGGAAACAAACATACTATCCAAATCAGAAGGAATTGTAAAATCAATCCTAATCAAAGAAAATGACACCATCGACACAGACCAACTTCTTATAGTTTTGGAATAAAATAACGGATTGTAGAGTAAAATCTACAATCCATTTTTATTTTACGATGTTTATAATTGTAGTTGAAAAAATCGCAAAAATCCGTATACTATATATTAATAATTTAACGTTTAGGGGGAATTATGAAAACCAAATTATCTAAGTGTGGAGATTCTCATGTGTTGCAAATTCCAATGTCGATTTTGTATGTTTTAAATTGGAAAGACGATGATATTTTGGATTTAAAAATTATGGGTAACAAACTAATAATCGAAAATTCATCTGATGATGAAATGAATATTGAAGATTTGTTTGAAGATTTTAATGGCAAATATTAAAAAGAAGATATTGATTGGGGAAGAATGATTGGAAAAGAAGTATGGTAAGCTAACAATTCTAATAAATACAACAAGCCATAACTAACGTTATGGCTTGTCCTTATTTCTTATCAAAAAACTTTTGTAGTTCTTCTGATGTAGTCCCCACTTTGTCGTCGATGTTGATTCTGTCGGTGATTTTCCCGTCTTTAACTCTGAACACTGCTGGGACTGTTTTGAGGTTGTTGTCGGTTCTGAATTTCTTCAAATCTTCTGGAGATTTTTTGATTCCAGCTACGCTATCTATGTAGTAGATTTCATATTTGGATACGAATGGTTTGAATACTTTTGAAAATTTTTGACAATCTGGGCAAGTTTTTCTTCCAAGATACACTGTGATTTCCTTGCCGGCGCTCACTTCATCAAGCTCTGCTACTTTGATTTCCTTGACGCCTTTGATGTTTTGTTCGTACTCTTCGATTTTCTTTTGTTTGTCTTCTTCTGTGGTTACGTTTTTGGATTCAACTCCTGTGGGTTTTTTTGCTTGTTGGTCTTGCTTTTGGTTGCAACTTGCAAATAATACCAACATAAAGCTCACGCAAACGATTAATTTGAATTTGTTTTTCATATATTCCCTCCTGTTTTTATTTTATTTTATAATATTTACAGGTAATAATCAATCTGTATAATTGTAGACGGAAAAACCACCAACAATTGTTGGTGGCCGTTGTTTTAGTAATTCAATTTTGTTTGTTTTTTGCGTTGTTTTAAGATATTTCTAATGGTTATTATTACGCTAATACCCATCAATACTAATGCCAATAACCATCCGTATAAGCAGAAATTCACAAGCATTGTGTCATCTCCACCCATTCCATCGTGTAGCAAAGTTATTGTGAAGTTCATGCTCAGCATTGCAAATGATATTGCTATTTGAAATACACTTGTTACGATTCCTAGCAAATGATCGTCTTTGCGTTTTAATGATAAGTAGATACCGATAACGCTGAGGATTAGAAATACCGCTGTGACTACAGCATAATTTCTCGTAATTTCGTAAATTTCTGTTTCTGACATGATATATGCTCCTTTCTTATTTGATAGTTACATTATATCATTATTATTATTATACAAACAAACTAAATTATCTCTGTTTTTGTGATTTTTTCTTCTTATATATGGATTTTCTTAATCTCAATATAACATAGCTTGCAAAAATAATCGTATATATTATAACTCCAGAGATGTGTGCTTTCCAATCATTTGAATAAAGCACCATTACATGCACATAAATTCCAATGAAAAAAGGATACGCCATTCTTTGAAGTTTCTTCCAATTCTTTGCGTTCATCTTTCTTCGAACTGATTTGAATGATGTCACAAAAAGTGGAATCAGCATCAACAATAAAAATATTGTTATTATTGATGCGATTAGTTCTCTTTTTGGCAAGGATGAAGGATTTGTGAATAGCACTGGAAAATAGTGTATTCCAAATATTATGTTGTGGCTTATAACCAGCAAACTTCCTATGATAGACATTTCTCCACGAATGCTCATCAGTTTTTTCGTAAAATCATTGTGTTTTGTAACAGTCCCTAAGAACATTACTATCATGAATGTTGCCGTTGCAAATATTCCTCTAGCGAATATTTTCATGAAATAATCGTTGAACCAAGTTGGCAAATATCTGTAGTAATCCATGTTGTAATAACACACAACTAGTCCCGTCCACGCATACATTCCTACATAATATGCCCCCGGATGTTTTTTTATCGATTGGGCTGTTAAGCTATAAAAAATTATAGTGAAAAGTATTCCTACTATTAAAGTCATCTAATCTCCTCCTTCAAGTTTTTTACATTTGCTATTGATTCATCATGTATTTTTGTGTCGTCATCTTTTTTCTTGTTTGATTTCAAATATAAATGCTGTGACTGTGTGGAGTTTTGTGATTTTATTACACTTTCTTCGTTTTGTAGTTGAGACTTTTCTGACTTTTTATCCGAATAATCTTCTACAGGTTCTTTTTCATTGTCTTTTTCTTCTACAACAGGTTTCTCGATTTTGATAAACACATAAGATTTTGATATTTCTTGTGTTTTTCTAAGTTTAAATATTATGTTAACTCTAAATTGTCCTACTTTTGTGTAATCAGGCTCTTTTTCAAGTGTTACTTCTACCGATCCATCTTGTGGAATGTTGGAGAATTTCTTTTTGAAATCTTCTATTGTAGGCCTTGTTCCGTTGACTATTATTGGTGACGCTCCATTTCTTTGCGGTGTGAATTTTTCTCCGTTATCTACATCGTCGTCATCTGATATTCCGTCACGGTCTTTGTCACGATACAACCAATATGTCAATGTTCTCACTAATATTTTGCCATTTTTTTCGGCTTTTAATTTTAGTGTGAATGTTTTGAATCCACTTCCATCTTCCGGCCAGCCTTCTGCACTTATTTGTGGTGTTCCTGTTATTGTCGTTCCGTCAAATGATAATCCTTGTGGCAATCCATCTATTTTTGCGATTATTTTCGCATCTTTGTCCAAACTTGTAACTGTCGCCGGTCTGATTGGTTTCCCTTCGATCCATTTTTGTCCGTTGGAATCCATCAAGCTAGTGTCAATTACTTTTTGATCAACAGGGATTTCTTCTTTTGATTCTTGTTCAGCTTTTTTGTCGACTGGTTTTTTCACTATTACCATTATATAGCTTTTTCCAACTTCTTTTGTCCCTTTGACTCTGAATAGCAGATTAACTCTTTGTGGAAGTTCACTTACTTTTGTATAATCAGGTTCTTTTTCAAGTGTTACTTCTACCGATCCATCTTGTGGGATGTTGGAGAATTTCGCTTTGTAATCTTCTAGGGTTGGTTTTGTTCCGTTGACTATTATTGGTGACGCTCCATTTCTTTGTGGTGTGAATTTTTCTCCGTTATCTACATCGTCGTCATCTGATATTCCGTCACGATCTTTGTCTCGATACAACCAGTATGTCAATGTTCTCACTAATATTTTGCCATTTTTTTCGGCTTTTAATTTTAGTGTTATTGTTTTAAATCCACTTCCATCTTCCGGCCATCCTTCTGTGCTTACTTGTGGTGTTCCTGTTATCGTCGTTCCGTCAAATGATAATCCTTGTGGCAATCCGTCTATTTGAGCTATTATCTTCGCATCTTTGTCCAAGCTTGTCACTGTCGCTGGTCTGATTGGTTTTCCTTCGATCCATTTTTGTCCGTTGGAATCCATCAAGCTTGTGTCGATTACTTTTTGATCCACTTCAATTTCTTCTTTTGTTTCTGATTCTTTCTCTTGTGGTTTTTCTTTTTCTTTGTCTTCGACAAGTTTCTTGTCCGATTCATTTCCCGACAATTTGAATGTTACAAATATTACGCTTGGCAAGTTCGGATTGTCTTTCGATACGAGATGATAGTTCGCTTGAGTGTTGTTGATTGCAGCGTTCGATGTTGTATATTCGTATCTTTTGTTGTTTTTCGATACTGCGCGAAGTTTTACTTTTGAAAATTCAAATGAGATTGGCGCATCAATTGTCTGTCTGTCTGCGATGTTGTTTGTGTTTTCAAAATCTTTTGATGCGTTTTCCAATCTATACCATTTGATTCCGTCAACGCTGTATTCCAATCCTACGATATAATCCTTGCTGTAGTTTCCGATTAGAATTCTGAACTCATCGTATGACAATGATTTTTCGTGAACAACTTTTGCTTTGATTACGTTCGTATCGGAATATTTTGACAAATCATTCGTAATTGCGTTGCCCTTGTCATCTGTAATTGAAATTCCATTTGCTTGAAAATCTGTCCAGCCGATTTTTTCAGATGAACCGTCTTTTTTGATTACAATAATCTTCATTTCAGAAAAATCTGCTGCATCGTTTTTGTTCACTTCAATTGTTTTGTTTTTAGGTGATATAATCTTGATTTCTTTGACATCTGAATTATTCTTGTAATCATTTGACGATTTTGCTGTCGCTTCTCTTGTCGATTGTGCGATTCCACTTGCGCTCACAGTCGCACCCGATATACTGTCAAACATTTCTTTTGAGTTGTATTTGTCTGACATGTATGCTTTTACAGTTCTCGAAAGTAATGTCAAATCAGATTCTGTCTTAATGTTGTTTCCAGAAAGTCCATTCAAAAGCACGCTGTATTGTTTTCCAAATAATTCTTCTACTTTTGATTTCGGATCTTTGCTGTTTCTAATTTGTTCGAAATACTCGCGGTATAATCCCATTTTTGCAAGATTGAGTCGTCCTTCTTTTCCTTTTAAGAACGACAAAACTTTCTCAGCTTTTTTTCTAAATGGCCCCATATCGTCTCCGTATTCAGAATCTTGACCTACTTTGATGTCAGATATTTCGCCATTTTCAACTTTGATGTAGGTCTTAGTTTTCCTTGTGTTGATGTAACCGATGCCCCATCCGCTATACTCTCCATCTCTCAATGGATTATTGTTGTAGTATTTTTTCAACGCGTCGTCAATTTTTTGTGGGTCATTCTTGTCATTATCTTTCTTGTTATTATTCGGATTTTCTTTTTCCGGTTGTTTATTGTCTGGTTGTTCGTTGTTTTCTTTTTCTGGTTTTTCTGGTTTTTGATTAGATTCGTTTGGAGCGACTCCTGCTTTGGATAACGCATTGTTGACTGCACCTATAATTCCTCTGCTTGAATATGTCGCTGTGGATACTGTGTCCACCGTTTTTCCAGGTTTTCCAAGAATTCTCGAAATAACAGCCATTGCTTTTGCAAAATACGGCGCATCATCACTGTGAGATATTATTTCCACACCAGAGATTAATCCGTTAGTTATTGTAACTTTAACTGTTATTGGTCCATTGAATCCTTGTGCGATTCCTGTAAATTGACCATCTTTTAGTTTGGCATCATTTATTTTTCCGCTGCTGTTTGTGTTATTATTTTCTGGTTTTTCTGGAATGTCTTGTGGTTTTTCTTCGTTTTTGTTACCCGAATTTCCTTGAGAATTTTCTTTAGAATTTCCTGCTGAATTTTCCTTGGATATATTTGGCGCTACTCCTGCTTTGGACAATGCGTTGTTGACTGCATTTATAATTCCTCTACTTGAATATGTCGCCTGTGATACCGTGTCCACCGTTTTTCCAGGTTTTCCAAGAATTCTTGAAACTACAGCCATTGCTTTTGCAAAATATGGTGCATCATCACTATGAGATAATATTTCTACATTTGTAATTGATCCATTGGCTATTGTAACTCTAACTGTTATTGGCCCACTGAATCCTTGTGCAACTCCTGTGAATTGACCGTCTTTTAGTTTTGCGTAATTTATTTTACTGCTGTTATTCGTTTTTGAATTATTTTCTGGGTTGTTTTGTTTTTTGTTATTTTCTTTTTCTTGGTTTTTATTTCCTGAAGATTTTTCTTTAGAATTTTTTGATTTTTCCTTTGATATGTTTGGCGCTACTCCTGCTTTTGACAGAGCATTATTCACCGCGTTGATAATTCCTCTGCTTGAATATGTCGCTTGTGATACTGTATCCACTGATTTCCCTGGTTTTCCAAGAATTTTCGAAATTATACGAGAAGCTCTTTGGAAATATGGATTATCATCGTGATGAGATAATATTTCTATTTTCGCAATGGATCCTTCTTTTACTGTAACTCTTACTTTGATTGGCCCGTTGAAACCTTGTGCGGTTCCTATGTACTGACCATCTTTTATTTGTTTGCTTCCTACGGAAATTTTTCCGACAAGATTTCTGATGCTTTTCTTACCTGATTTTGCGTTTGGATTTACTTTTGAAATCTTCGCTTTTTCTTTGGAACCTGCTTGTGCTAACGCTTTGGATACTGCTTGTTTGATTGCGTTTGAAGATATCGTCGCTCCTGCAACAGAATCCACATTCACACTTCCTGTGCTTAGAATTCTGTCGATCACAGAAGATGCTCTGTTAAAATACGACGGCGTTTCGTTATTTGAAATCACATCAATATTTGTCAATTTTCCATTTGTTACTGTGACTCTTACCGATAATCTTCCACCATAACCATTGGAACTTGCTTCGTACACTCCATCTTTTAGTCCTTTTGTGACTACATTTGGTGTGTTTGATTTTTGTGTTTTTTGTGCTAGTTTTGGTGTTTCTTTTTTTGAACCAGCTTTATGTAGTCCATCTCTTACAGCATTTTTGATCGCTTCAGATGAAATCGTCGCTCCCGAAATCGAGTCCACATCGGTGTTTCCTTTTTCCAAAATCTGCGCAATAATTACAGATGCTTTTTCGTAATATTCAGGTGTTTCATTGTTTGTTACGACATTAATCGCCGACAATTCTCCATTTTTTATTTTAATTTTGACCTTGAAATCTCCACCGTATCCCTGGCTATTTCCTTCGTATTCTCCGTCCTTTAATCCCTCTACATTACTACCAGATGCTATTTGTGTTTTGTTGTTTGTAGCGTAATTTATCTTGTGTTTTTTATTATAAGAAATAATAGAAAACGCCATCGCAACTGTTACTAATGTAGCAAGAGTAAAAGATAAATATTTTTTTAATTTATCTCTATCCATATTTTTCCTTTCTATAAGAAATTTATACTAATATTTTCCAACTTATGAACTATTCATCAGCTCATAAATGGTTTTGATTATCAGTATCGCTTTTTATTATAAAAAAATTTCTTAAAAAACGCAATACTTTTGTAAAATAAATTTAATGTCCTTTTATTTGCTTTTTTATTTTAGCAAACAAAAACCACCAATAAAATTGGATAAATTCCAAAATTATTGGTGGCAATAATTGTCGTATTTTATTTTACAAACTAAACATATTTTCGTAGTTGTTCATTTGAACCATTGCTAATCTGTAGATTGTTTCATTAACTGGTGCTTCAAGTCCAAGTTTTTTCGCTTGTCTTACGATTGCTCCGTTCAAGAATTCTGCTTCTGTTTTTCTGTGTTTTTGTGTATCTTGTGCTGCAGATGGCAATATGTCTCCGTATTCTTCAAACGCATCTGTGACGTATTTTCTGAAAAGTTTGTCGCCATCGAAGTCGTAGCCCAATTTGTCAGTAACTGCTATGAATTCGTCTGAGATAGCTTTTAAAATTGCTACGGAATTTTCGTCAGTTCTAGTGTATTTTGTGGACAAATGCATTACTGCGCAAGGTAGGTTGTAGATTGCGTTGATGTATAATTTTCTCCACATAATTCTGTCTACATCTGGGTTTAGTTCTGTTTTGATGTCGTTCATGCTGAATGTTTTTTCGATTTCGTGGAACAATTTATCGTCGTGGTTTTCATTGATAGCGCCAAATATTACGTTGGTTTTGTCGCTGTCGTATCCTGCACTGATAACTCCTGGTTCTTCGATAGATGCAGAGATGAACATAATTCCTTGTGCGATGTTTTCTTCTTTGATGTACTTTTTCAATATGTCGACGTTGCCGATACCATTTTGAAGTGTCATTACGACTGTTTTGTCGCCTACGATGTTCATATTTTCAGTCAAAATCTTTTCTGTGTCGTATCCTTTTACAAGAATTACAACGACATCTTGAACTTCCAACTCTTTTGAAGATGTGTTTGCAGATGTTACTTTTACTGTGCTTTCGCCGCCAGTTCTGTCGATAATTCTGATTCCATCTTTTCTAATTTTTTCCATGTGAGCTTCGTATGGATCTACTAAATTGACTTCGTTACCAGGAGATTCGATTGCTTTTGCAAGCATACAACCCATTGCTCCTGCCCCTAAAATTGTAATTTTCAATTTATCTCTCCCTTTCAAATTAATTCTCTTGGATATATTTTAACACAGCTTGGTTAAGTTTTGGGATCATTTGTTTTTTTCTTGAAAGAAGTCCCTTTGCCAAGAATGAATTGTTGTCGATTTTAGTATCGAAGGCCCCTGCTAATTGTTCTTGGAACATTCCAGAAACCAAAACTTCGCTTTCTTCTCTAAAGATATCTGTAAGAATTAGTACAAATGTAGCTTCTTTCTTGTCGTTTCTAATTTTGTTCATTTCTTCAAGTAAACTGTCTTTGATTTTGCCAAGATTATCCAAATCCATTGAGAAGATTTGTGCGACTCTACAAGTGTATGATTCGATGTTGAATGTCTTCACATCAGTGTTTAACAAATCTGCTGGTGATTTTCCTTCTAAAGATGTTCCAGCTTTGAACATTTCCATCGCAAATTCTTCTGGGTTGATGTTGGCAATTTTTGCCATTCTATCCAAAATCATTCTATCTGTTTCAGTTGCAGTTGGTGATCTGAACAATAATGTGTCGGAAATTATCGCTGAACACAACAATCCCGCAGTTTGTCTTGTAGGAACAATTCCTTTTTCCAAGAACATTTTGGAAAGAATTGTACAAGTTGATCCAACAGGTTCGTTTCTGAAATAAACTGGGTTTTGTGTAGCTACATTTGCAACTCTGTGGTGGTCGATGATTTCTGTGATGTCGCAGCATTCCATATCATCAACTGATTGGTTTCTTTCGTTGTGATCCACCAAGATTAGCTTCTTCTTTTCTTCATTGATAACGTGATATCTGGAAATATTTCCCACAACTTTGTTTTGATTGTCAACTACTGGATATGATCTGTATCTTGTCTTGGACATTGTGTTTTTCACATCTTCAACAGTGTCTGTCAATGTGAAATTAACCACATCATCTCTTGTCATGACGTAATTTACAGGCACAGATTGTGGAAGAAGACGTGCTGCCATGTATGTTTGGAATTCCGTAGATATAACGATAATGTCCTTTTGTTTTGCTTTTTCTATCAATTCATCTGATAATTTATTGCCACCAGTAAGTATAATCATGGACACATTCTTATCTATCGCATCTATTTGTGAGTCTTCTCTGTTACCTAAAATCACGATGTCGTTTTCTTCCAAATACTTCGCCATTTGTTTCGGATCCATCGCTCCTACGACCATTTTCCCGGATAACGCTCTGTCTTCTGCTGGAATATTCAAAATATTTGCGCTCAAAACATCGATGATATTTTCCACAGGAGTTTCTGAGTGGTGAAGGATTTGATCGTCCCACACTTCCATGTAACATTTTGTGATGTCAGAAATTGACACAACCCCAAGAAGTCTTTCTTCGATGTCGATTACTGGCAAACTTGCGACATTTTTTTCTTGCATAATATTAGTCGCTTTGTAAAGGCTCGCGTTTTGGGACACGCATGTTGCCACATCAATGCTCAAATCTTTGACTTGTGGCTTCATTGAGTCCTTGAAAGTAGGTGCATCCACTCCAAAATAATCCAACACGAATTGAGTTTCTCTGTTGACATCGCCAAGTCTTATCGCTTCGACGTTCTCTTCTCCAGTTCTTTTCTTCAATTCTTGATAAGATAACGCCGCACAGATAGAATCTGTATCAGGGTTTTTGTGACCAGTTATATATATTTTATCCATATTTTCTCCTTCATAAAAATCAACCAAACATTATTTTTCTGCCGATTGATTGTTTAATTTTATTTTCCTAACCTTTATGATTATATACCAATCTTTTGATAATTTAAACACTTATTGTAAAAAATTTTGTATTTGAGATATAATAACTTAAAGGAGTGACATAAATGGATAAACTTTTAATCGTAGTAGACTTTCAAAATGATTTCGTAGACGGAGCTTTGGGATTTGACGATGCAAACAAACTTGAAGACAAAATCTCTGACAGAATCAAAAAAGCAAGAGAAGACAATGAACAAATCATCTTCACATTCGATACTCACGAAGAAAATTATTTGAACACACAAGAAGGCAAATTCCTTCCAGTAGAACACTGTCTAAAAGGAAGTAACGGACACAAATTGTACGGAAAAGTAGCAGAATTAGTAGAAAAAGAAGACATATTAATCGAAAAACCAACATTTGGTAGCATTGAACTTTGTGATTACTTAAAAGAACACCAATTCTCAGAAATAGAATTGTGTGGACTTGTATCCAACATCTGCATACTTTCCAACGCAATATTGGCGAAAACATTCAACCCAGAAGCAACAGTAATAGTCGATAAAAACTTGACTGATAGCTTCGATGAAAAACTAAACAAAGAAACATTCGACATACTCAAAGGAGTACAAGTCGTAGTAAAGTAAAATAGCAGCCGTGGCTGCTATTTTTGTTTGTTATTTTATATTGTCATCTGAATAACCGATTGATATGTTTTCATTGAGGACGTATTCTTTTGCTGCTTTGTAGTCTTGGTTTTTGTTGAATTCCAACAGCTTATCTTCGTGTTTTTTGGTTACGTCTTTGCCATCTTGAGTCAATACCAAATGTTCTTCGTCCTTGGCAAACTTTTCTAATGTAGCTTTAATTAAAGTATCGTCTTCTTTTTCGGGATTTTCCTTGACGTATCTTTCAATTATTCTATGAGTGTCAGCATCGTCAGCCTTTGTCATGTTAGTTAAAAAATACGCATTGCACACAAGTGATATTGCAAAAAGTATTGCCACAATTGTAAATTTCTTATCATTTTTCATGATACTCCTCCTTTTTTTGAAAACCTTTTTATTAAACTTAAACACCTATTCCAAAATATTTTTACAATTTATTGTATTCTTTTGTTAAGTTATCTCTCAACATTTCAATATTTTCCAAGTATTCATACGTTGAATCGTACACTTGGTTGATTTCTTTTCTTATTCTCCAATCTGTAAATGGATTGTCGAACACAATGTCTAACATAAAATCTCTCATTGAATACAAATCACCGAAATCTTCCAATTCCACGTGAATGTCCGACAATTCTTTTTTTAATCTAAGTGAAAGATTTTCGATTAAGTGAAGTTTGCTTTGAGCTTTTTCCATTTTGCTTCTCTTGAAAAAGCCAATCATACCATCGCCAAATATAAAATCTGCCATCGCCCAGTTTTTCGCCGATTTCAAATCGTTAAGTACATCTTCAAGTTTTATCACCAAATCATCGCACACATCAATAGCTTCTTTTATTTCTTCTTTTTGCATAGTCTACTCTCCTTCTTATACAATATTTACCACAAAAATCGTCAATTTATTCACTATTTGACATATTGTAATAATTGGAGGTTATTTGTTGTTTACCTCATGAATAGTCCCGCCTGTTTTTTCCATTTGTTCTATAGATTTTTTTAATCTTTCTATGTTTTCAGCGCTGTAAAACGGATCTTTTTCTGTAGATATTTCAAAAGGAATTTTTCTTTGTCTGACAACTGTTCTTGCGAAGATATTAAAAGCTGTGGACATACTCATTCCAACTTCTGAACAAAATGAATCAAATTGTTTTTTTAGATTTTCATCCATTCTTATATTAATATTTGTTTGTGCCATAATACCATCTCCTTCAACATTATTTTATCATAAATAACATACAAATAACATACATTTTAAATATTTTCGTTCAAAAAAATCCACCAGATTTTACAACCTAGTGGACTGTTTTAAACCATTAATTTTTATTTTCAATTTAATTTGAATTTGTTTTTATTCTATATAGAACTATTAACGAAATGATGAACATACTTACGCCGATAAATGACGTGATAGAACTTAATTGAAACTTTTCAGTCACTATTCCTGCACTAAGCAAACCCAAAGGCACAGCTATATTTGAAACCAACATAATAGTAGACATGCTTCGTCCTAAAACTTCCAGTGAAACAACTCTTTGAATATATGTCTGAAGATTAATTCCAATGACACCCATGCTAAAGCCTAGAAGTATAATACATATCAAGTTATATACATAATTTGAAAATTTTGCAAACATAAACATAGTTATAGCTTCTCCGAAAAACCCTAAGACTATAATCTTTTTTTCATCTACTTCCTTCTTAAAATTACTTAAAAACAAAGAAGAAAGTAGTGTTCCTAGTGCGATTGCCGATGTTAGCATACCAAATAATATACCTTGACTAATATTTTGATTTAATATATATTTTGATATATATATTGTTGTAGGTGATATAAAAAAATTAATTATTCCTCCTCCAAAAATACAAAAAGTTCTTAAATTTGAATCTCTAAATATTTCTTTAAATCCTTGTAAATAATCAGACTTTTGTTTAGATAATCCTTCCACTCCCAAACTTTCGTTTTTTTTGTTAATAAAAGTATACTTTATCATCTTCATAAAAATGCAAGCAACAAAAAAAGAAACTCCATTAAACAAAAATAAATATTTAGCACCCATTAGTGCGTATAATAACCCTGCTAATCCAGGTCCAACTATAGATACCATACTTTCAGTACCATTCATGAATGAATTAGCTCTTAGAAGATTATCTTCATTAATCAATTCAGGCAAGAAAGACATTTCAGAAGTTTGAGTGATAATATCCAAGCTACTCATTATAAAAGTAATTATGAGTATATATGGTATCGCTAAGTTTTCTATTACACTAATCATCAATAATATACAAAAGATCCCATTTAGTATATCTGCTTTAATTATAATATTCTTTTTGTTTTTGCTATCTGCTAATACTCCAGCATATGTACCAAAAATTATCTTAGGCAAAAAATTCAAAACTAAACTCAATGATGCCCAAATTGTGCTATTTGTTCTGTTTAATACATACCACATTATCGCAAAATCTTGAAACACATCTCCTGCACTTGATATTATATTTGCTATAAATAGATTTTTAAAATTTTTATCCTTTATCATATTTCTCTCCAGCACTGACTATCTCTCATGTTAACTGCATTACATGTCGCACAACAACCTCTACATATTAAAAACAACTTGCATGATTTACACCCTTCGTAATATTCTCTTTTTAATACCCCACTATCTTCTTGATTAATAAGAATATCATGCAAGCTATCTCTGTAAATATTCCCCAATAAAATATTTCTGACTTTTGCACATTTATATACATTAGCATCGTAATTAATAACAAAGCAGTATGGATTCAGCATGCTACAACCAGAAATCGTATGAATATCATTTATTATCCCCATTTCGTAGAATAAAAGATTCCACAAGTGATCTCTAAATAATAATCTCATTTTACTACCTGTTTTTAATAATTGTATGTAATAACTTAAAATATTTGATAGTAGGTTTTTATATTCTGTTGGCGATATATAAAATTCACTACTTTGATCTAATGGAGCAAGTCTAGCAAAATCAAAATATTCAACACCCTTTTCACTCATTAATTTCATAGAATTAAATATATCTACATAATTTTTTTTACTGAGTGTATATTTAATTAAGACTGGAATATTTTCCTGATGTAATGTATCTATTGCATTTAGTGTTGTCTTGAAACTTCCGTTACTTCTTATTGAGTCATGTATATTTTCCAATCCATCTAGGCTTAAATGGTATTTAGCAATATTTAATTTTTTTAGATTTTTTACTAGATTACCGTTAATTAATGTTGGATTTCCTTTAATCGAAACATTTATACCTTTCGCTGAATATTCACTAATAATTGACTCAAATTTAGGATAAAGTAATGGGTCCCCGCCTGTAAACGAAATATATAGTTTCCTATTATTTTTTTGTGATATTTTCACAAATTGATTAATAAAATTTGAAATTTCTGTATATTTAATATCTAGGTTTCTATATTTATCCTTTAAGTAACAATGCTCGCATGATTCTTCACATCTAGATGTTAAATGAACTTGCAAGTACGATATTGTTTTAAATGCTTCTGATTGGTTAATAAACTGATTTTTTATTTCGTCAATTAATTTCATATATTAATACCCCTTTGTAAAACAAATAGAATAATAAACATACCATACTATCATTAATATGTTTGTTTTGATTTATCCTATGTATAAGTTCTAATATACTAATTTTAAAATGAGCAATTAATCCATCTTCATTATCAAAAATTTTATATGTACCATTTACTTTCTCTTCTTTTATACCTTCATTCAATTTTATTGTGCCGTGTTTCAATTTTATATTGAAATTATTTTGCCAACTGCTAAGTAGCTCATAACAATCATTTATATCTTCATATGATGAATCTTCTAATGGACACTTTTTGCACCTATTAGAGAAGATACAAGATGAACAGTAGCAATTCTTGTAATTTTTTATTGGTTTACTTTCTAATAATTTAAGTCTATATTTATCTAAACTCTCACTTAAAATTTCCATATTTTTCTCTTTAAATAATTTATCTAGTTTCTCCCAATCAGTACACAAAAATGACTTCCCATCATTTCTAATATAGAGTATGTCTCTGTTTTCATATATAGGACAAATAGAAACGTATTTATTCATATTGATATTATATTTATTGTTTAAATAGTCTATTATTAATGGGGTAGTATTTATTTGAATATTAATGTGTTCATATTTTAATGATTCTTCGGAAATTTTGTAAATACTTTCTATCCATTGCTTATTACTTAATGAATAATCTTTATCATTTCCGCTTACTCTATTAAACGTAACTGACGTTAACTTAAGTTTATTGTAGGTACTGAATAGCGACCTAATCTCATTATAATTATAATTTGATATAACTGTATTCACTATTATTTTTGTTCCATAACAATAAGTGTTCAACTTCTTAATATTTTCATAATATTTATCTGTATTTCTTATGTTTCTTAGTAAACGATTAGAAGTAGAATCAAAACCATCAATACTTACAATTACGTAGTTAACATTATTTCCTTTTAATAATTCTAATAACTTGTCATTAATATTTGTTGCATTAGTTACCAAAGAAATCTCGTTTCTGTTTTGATTCAACTTAGTTAATATGTAATCAAAATTGTTAGCAAGAGTGGGCTCTCCACCTAAAAGATGTACATGTGAATTAGGTTTTATATTTTCTATTATTTTATTAATACTATCGATAGAGTCTGACGCATTTTTAAAATGCTTTATTTTAATGTTATAACAATATTTACAGTTTAAATTGCATTTATTTGTTAAATCCCAGAAATAAATCATTTTCACACCTCAAAAAGTCAGTGGAAAGTTTTAACACTATCCACTGACTATCTTCTTTAACACAAAACATTTATAATAGTTCCACCTGGTCCATTTACCTCATTAGATACTTGAGGATCAATAGATTCATTCATTATTTCTCCAAAAATATCTTCATAATCAAGTTCTGAAAAATTCAAAATATTTTTTTCGTTTACAGTAACTTCCATAATTGCCTCCTTGTTAATTTGTAATTAAATTATAACACACTAAAACGTTTTTGTAAATTTTTTCTTCTGAATTAAAATTGAAATTAAACTGTCTTCAATTTTTTAATATAATTTCCCTTCAAAATTTTATAAATCTTGAACTATTAAATAAAATTTTCTCATAAAAAATCCACCAGATTTTACAACCTAGTGGACTATTTTACACCATTAATTTTTTATCTCCATTGTACACTTCGTCTATTATCGCAGATCCTATGCACACTTCGCCGTCGTAGAACACTGCTGCTTGTCCTGGTGTTACAGCTTTCGTGTCGTCATAAGTGACTTCCACATGCGTGTCGTCGATGAATTTGACGTGCGCTTTGATGTCTTTTTGTCTGTATCTGAATTTGGCTGTGCAATCAAACTCATTTCTATCCAAATGATTAAGCGATGTTTCAAATTGACTTGCGTATAATTTGTTGGAGTACAAAAGTGGATTGTCTTCTCCTTGGCATACGATTAGTTCATTTGTCTCCAAATTTTTCCCGCACACAAACCACGCTGCACCGTCTCCGCCAATTCCAAGCCCTCTTCGTTGACCGATTGTGTGATACATAAGCCCATTGTGTTTGCCCATGATGTTGCCATCGACATCTACTATGTTTCCTTGTTTTGCTGGTAAATAATGTGACAAAAATTCATTGAAGTTTCTCTCTCCGATGAAACAAATTCCCGTAGAATCTTTCTTGTCAGCCGTAGCCAAGTTATATTTCTTCGCTATCTCACGCACTTCTTTTTTTTGAAGTTCTCCAACTGGAAACATTACGTTTTTGATTTGGTCTTGCGTAAGTTGGCTTAGAAAATACGTCTGATCCTTATTATTATCAAGCCCACGAAGTAGCTTCACTCCGTCATCTCCTCGTTCGATTCTCGCATAGTGACCCGTCGCCACATAATCTGCGCCTAGTTTCATCGCAAAATCCAAGAACGCTTTGAATTTGATTTCCTTGTTGCACATTATGTCGGGATTGGGAGTTCTGCCTTTTTTGTATTCGTCCAAGAAATAAGTGAACACTCTGTCGTAGTATTCCTTCTCAAAATTAATCGAATAATAATCTATGCCGATTTCATTCGCAACAGCCACCGCATCCTTGTAATCTTCTTCTGCCGTGCAGACGCCATCATCATCTGTCTCGTCCCAATTTTTCATGAAAATTCCCACGACATCATAGCCTTGTTGTTTCAACAAAAGTGCCGCCACTGACGAATCCACGCCCCCACTTATTCCTACTACTACTTTTATTTTCGAATTATCCATTGTATTTTCCTTTTTCGTACAAATCATTTAACACATTTACTGCTTTCAATATTTCTTCTTCTGTATTTTTAAAACCAAAGCTAAACCTCACCGAATGCTCTGCCCTTTGTCCGTCGTACATATTTTCAATCACATGTGAATTCGTGATACTACCCGCAGAACAAGCAGACCCTGCTGACACGCACACCCCGTGCATATCCAAATAAGTCAACAAGAAATCATTCTTCTCAAAAGGAATGTACAAGTTCAAAATATGAGATGCAGAATTATCCACGTTACCATTAATTTTGTAATCAAAATGGATATTATCCAAGAAAGTCTTCTTCAAATTTGCAATATACTCACGTTCTTCGACAGATTTCTCCAAAGATTTCTCCAAAGTAAATGCCCCCATCACAAAAGAAGTGCCACCTCTTCTGTAATTTTCTTGCTCACCTGCATAAATCAGATTATTCAAATCCTTCCTTATATATAACACGCCGAATCCGTTGAGTCCACCTAGTTTGTGTCCCGAAAACGACAACGAATCGCAGTGCAAATCCTCAACGTCGACATCCACATGGCCCACCGACTGAGTCGCGTCGATATGATACCAAATGTCCGTATCTTTCAAATATTCGCCAAGTTTTTTCACAGGTTGAATGGCTCCCGTTTCATTGTTTACATGTTGAAGAATAATTAGCTTTGTATTAGGTGTGATGTTTCGTATAATTTCGTCGCAATCAACCACACCATTTTGTTGTGCATCTATCAAAATTACATTAGATTTGTTGTGATCTAGTGGATTCAAAATAGATGGATGCTCTATTTGTGATGTGATAATATCGTAATTCTCATCAGAAAAATTATTGATAATATAATTGTTGGATTCACTCGCACCACTTGTGAACACAATCCTTTCATCTGTAGTATTCAAAAACTTCGCAATCGCGTGACGGGAATTCTCCAAAGTCTTCTTCGCTAACCTTCCCATTTTGTGAATACTATCAGCATTCGCATCAAAATCCATCATATTATTCAAAATATATTCAATAAGCTCCACCCTCTTCAAAGATGTCGCCGCATAATCCAAATAAATCATAATCTAACCTCACTTACATGCTATTATACTATAGTTTTTCCGAAAAAAAATCAACACTAATTCCCACAATAAAAAACCCCAATGCAAATTTCTGCACTGAGGTTTGTCAATAATTTCAAATTTATTCTAATTTTTCTGAGTAATTCGAATGTCTGAGTTCTCTCTTCTTTTTAAAATCTTTCAAAATAACAAACATCAAAATCATACACACAAGCATTACAATTCCGAAAATCGAAGAAAAACTTTGCACCACAGCTTCATTCGAAGAAATAATCACGCTAAATGTGTTGTTAATCATGTGAAGAAGAATGGATGCATAGATGGATTCTGTGTAGTAATACACTGCACAAATCACAATTCCTCCGATTAATGCATACGCTCCTTGGAACAAATTAAAATGGAACACTCCAAACACAATTCCATTCAGAATAATCGCCCATTTGTATGGAAGAAGTCGTTCGTTTTCTGTAAACAAAGTCCCACGCAACATCAACTCCTCAGAAATCGGAGCGAAAATCGTAATCGCAAGAACCGACAACATCATATTGCCATTCATCAATTCTTCTGAAGCCTTATTGTACACTTCAAGGCTGGACACGATTTGTGGGAAAAATTTGCCCAAATACATCATCAAAGCTACCGTAATATTGATAAGTCCCATAAGACCAATCCCCACAATAAAAAGCTTCACGATTTCAGAAAAAGTAATCTTTCTTGTCTTCAAGTAATCTCTGTTGTATTTCGTTTGAAAAATCTTAGTTCTAAATTTAATGATTAAAAGGAAAATAATCACCCTCAGGATTTGTCCACAAAGAAGAAAAGCCGCGCCGTTTTTCGCGTAGAATTCTTGGAAATTACCATCAAATCCTACAAGCTTCGCAACAATTCCCCCAATCACTCCAACAACAAGCTCTGGAATTACGAACAAAAGCAAAAGTATAACCCCTTGTAAAATCGCAATCAAAAGATTAGAAAATTTTAGTTTTTTTGTATTCTCCATAAAAACCTCCAGTTAATTATATATACCCAAATTTTCTTGCAATTAAAAATCAAGCACAAGGCTTGATTTAAAATTATTCTTCATTTTTGTGAAACTTTCCATCTATCAATTCATATTCCACAAAATCTTGTTTTTTCAAATTATCAGTCAAATACTTGTCGTGACTGACAACTACGATAGTTTTTGATTTTCTTCTCAAAACTTCGATATATTCTATCAATTTGTCCTTCATTCTCAGATTAAGCGTGTTCGATGGCTCATCCATTAGAATAACAGACGGCTCATTCACGAAAGCTCTTGCAATGGTCACTTTTTGTCTTTCTCCTCCTGATAGATACTTTACTTTTTTGTTCAAAATCTCCGTTATTTCAAATTCTTCGCTAATCTCTTGAATTCTTTGTTTCCTGTCAGCTCTCTTGTATTTAGATGAGTAAATTAATGGTATGAGGATATTATCGTAGGTAGTCTCTGATTCTATCAAATTGTATTCCTGGAAAATAAACCCAAACACTTCATTCCTATATTTAGACATATCTTTTTCGGTAAAATCTCCAACTGATTTAGAATCCAGAATATAATCTCCTGAATATTTCCTATCCAACAAACCCACAATCTTCAAAAAAGTAGTCTTACCTGCTCCGTTTTCTCCTGAAATAATGATATTGTCCCCATCGTTTATATTCATTTCAGCATTATCCAAAACAAGAAGTTCTTCACCATTTGTGCTGAATTTTTTGGTCAAATTTTTTATTTCTATCATAATCAATCACCTATCAAATCAATCAGATCGCTTTTTTTCAAAATCAAATACATAACTATTTCTAATATCAATATACATAAAATCATGTAAATAAACGCCACTACCGAAAAAGTATTAATTGCAAATCCATTTAATACGAAAATTAAACAGAATGCTGCAACATTTACTAAAACTACGAAAACGGAGTTTCGTGCCATAATATCCTTGGTTCTAGCTCCTGATAAAATGTGGATTTTATATTCTTTTTGTAAGCTTTTTAGCATATATTTGAAGAAAATCACAAAACCCAATATTGTTATCACAGTCATAATCAGACAATACGGAACAATGTATTTGAGGATGAATGTATTTTCATCGTCGTCGTCGTATTTTTTATTTGTATTATTAATGACCATTAGCTTGTTCCCATCGAAAATCTTCTCAAATTCTCTGTCAACGCCTTTATTTATCTCATCTTCTGAAAACTTTGCATTCTCAATTAAATCAAGTATATCTGCATCACGAAACTTGTAGCCACTAACATTATTATATTTATCGGATTTTATTTCCAATAATACTCTTTTATCGTAATCAATATAGCTTTTGATTTCTTGATTCATCATATCATAGTCCATCGCATCATGAGAAACCACTTCAAATTCCGCCTCATTCTTCAAGTCAGTCACATTTTTATTACCAACTAACCAAAAAACTCTGCTATTAGTGTTTTTGTTGAATTTTCCATACAACACAATTATATCTGTATCGCAATTTCTACAAAGTGATGAATTCGTGGTATAAGTGTGCCCGTTTTTTGAAAATATATCGTCCAGTTTTTTTCCATAAGTATTCGAATAATCGTATCCCTTGTCATCAGTTGTCTGTAACACAACAGCGCTATATGAAGGCTGTTCACTTAATTGAAACTTCTTAAACTTATTTCTCAAATAAGAATCTGTTGCAGATTCCACAATTGTTCCCAATGAGAAAATTAAAAGCAACATCAAACAAAACACAACTTTATTTCTGAAAACATCCATTAGCCCTAGTTTAATATTATCTTTTATCATACAAGACCTCTTTTTCAAACTCATCGTAGCTGAGTTTAACTCTTAAAGCACTCAAAATCACAGTCAATATTATTAAAATAATCTGCAATTGCAATATAAGAAAAATCGTGATTTTGTTTTCATTAATAATTGCAAGATATCCATACGTCAACACTGTTGATATTGCACATGTTATAAAACTATATCCCAAGGCTTTTTCAATGAACATCTTCATGATGTCTTTTCGTTTTGCACCAAAATTCGCGCTAATAATTACGAATTTCTTGTATTTGTTCAAAAACATCCACAATGCAATTGCATACATTGCCACAGCCATGACCGTGCTATTAGTAATAAACTGAGCATACACCTTGTATTCTGGATATGATTTTATTAAATCCCTTAGAGTAAGCTTGTCGTACATTTTGATTTCTTTTCTCTTGTATCCGATTTTTTCAAGAGATTCTGCAACCGATTTCAATGACTTATCATCACTAGAGTCTATGTAAAGTGTTGAAATGTTTTCTGGTTTAATTGTGAATAGATTTCTCACTACATCGACTTTTCCATCATTAGCAATGAAAGATTGAACATCAAACATATTAATTATCTCAGTATGATAATTATCTTCTACTTCTTTTTTATCGTAATATGATATTTTCCCTTCTACAAAATAAGTCACTGGATATATCAAAATAGACACGTTGTTTTTGTTTTTGTAATCTTCTTTTGAAAAATACCTAAATGTAGTTGCATCAATTATTTTTGTAGAACCCATATAGTATTTCATCACTGGGTCATATATTGCAACATCTTTGGAGTTTTTTATTTCAGCTACAACTGATATACTTTCATTCATATTAAGAAAGTCAAGGCTATGATTATTATTGTTTGATTCAAAAGCTATAAATTTGTCACTCATAAAATAAGGAGAAGGTTTTCTGTTGTTCCCATATAAATAATTAAATCCAAATATCAGTATCGAACTAGTCAGAAACATCAATAGGATTATTATTTTATTGTCTTTAAGTCTCATAAACCCCTCCTTTGATTTTGCACATCGTTTTCTTAACCCAATTATATAACTTATTATTGTATTTGTAAATCATTTGATATATTATATTAAAATTTTGGGTAATAATCTATTAACAGAAAAATAAATTGAGGAGATTATTATGAAACAAAAATACGAATACAAATACGTTGAAGTGAGAACTTGTGGATTAGCATCAGATGATTATAAAAAAATCATAGATGATTATGCCAAGGAAGGTTTTAGGTTTGTGACTACTATCAATAAAACTAAAATCGGTATTGGAAACAATCCTAAAATTGATTTGGTGTTTGAAAGAGAATGTGAGCAATAAAAAAATCAAGCACAAGGCTTGATTTATTTAAGCTTTTGATACGGCTTGATTTGCCATTTTGATTTCTGAATTTGGAAGTTCTACTTCGAATTGTCCTATCAAAAATGATGATATTACAGTTGTCAAAAGTGAGAACATAATTCTGTCGACTGGAATATAGATAAGTGACAGTGCCAACACTGTTATATCTGAGAACAAATACGCTAATGATATTTTGAGTCCCGATTTAGTGGATATCGTCATTGCTAAGGCGTCGTCTCCACCTGCTGCTCCACCTTCACTTACTACAAGTCCGCATCCCAATCCGATGCAAATCCCTCCGATAATACTTGCTAACAATGGCACATCGTACATATTTGGTAACACTGGCCCTATAATATTGAAAAATTTCGCAAATACGGCAAATGATATTGTGGCTACGAAAGCTTTCTTCACAAAATCAAATCCCATTATCGAAAATCCAAGAACGTAGCAGCTCACATCCAAAATTACTGATGTTATTGATTGGTCAAATCCGAAGATTTTATTCAAGAACAACATCATTCCAAGTACTCCGCCCTCAGTTACGCCTGATTGTTTATGTACGTTCACTACTGCGAACGCCATTATTGCACATCCTAAGATTATTTTTAATAATCCTTTTTTACTTAATCCGAAAAATTTTAGCATTCTACTAAGCATATTATCTTCCCCCGTTTAGAAATTAGGAAGTTAAATTTGACCACGAAAAAAAGACTGCGGTTCAAGTTTAACTTGCCTTTGCAATCTCTGGTTTTGATGCTTTTTTGTTTGCTGATTTTTTCTTGTAAAAACTCTGAACCTTATTGTTCTTTTTAGCCTATAAGAGTATCACATCAGATCCTTTCCAGGCTCTTTATCGAGCAATAGTCATCAGATAAAAACTACCAAATAATTGTATTTGGTACCCATAGATAAATAATTACAATGAAATTATATACTATTTTTCTCCAATTGTCAACTTTTTTAGTTAAATGTTGGAAAATTTTGCGTAAAATTTTGGTATGATTTGTGTGTTGTTTACACTTTCGCTTTAATATTTGAAATTTAAAGCGAGAATGATTTTTCTGAAAAATAAAAAAACCTCAAAAGCTATAAAACTTTTGAGGCTTGATTGTCTAATCTTAATAAGTTTCTTTGAAGATTTCGAAGTGAGCTTGTGGATGATCACATGCTGGGCATTTCTTAGGAGCTGATTTTCCTTCGTGAATGTAGCCACAGTTGTTGCATTTCCATAAGTATACTTCTTCTCTTTCGAATACTCTATCTTTTTCGATGTTTTCTAATAATTTTCTGTATCTTTTTTCGTGAGCTTCTTCAACTTCTCCGATTTCAGTAAATACGTGTGCGATTTCCTTGAATCCTTCTTCTTCAGCGATTTTGGAGAATTCTGGATACATTTCAGAATTTTCGAAGTGTTCTCCTTCTGCTGCTGATTTAAGGTTACTCTTAGTGTCTCCTAAATGAACTGGGAATCCTGCTTCGATTTCTATTTCAGCGTCTTGTAAATCTTCACTCAAAAATTTCATGAATCTTTTTGCGTGAGCCATTTCGTTTCTTGCTGTTTCTTCAAATATCATAGAAATTTGAACGTATCCTTCTTTTTTTGCAGTCTTTGCAAAGTATGTATAACGCATATTTGCTTGGCTTTCTCCTGCGAATGCAGCCATCAAATTAGTAGCTGTTTTTGTACCTTTTAAGCTTGCCATAAATTTTCCCCCTTGTAAATTTGAATGAATTTAACAATTCATTTCTATTAATACTATACCACAAACGTAGAATTTTATCACATTACATGTCAGATTTGTTCAAGTTCAAATCGTTAATAATCCCCTTTGTTCCAACTTTTATAACCGTTGGAGAGCCTTCTTCGATTATTTCTTCCTTTTTAATTGTCGGTTGTCCATTGATATCTTCGTAGTACAATTTCTTAATAGTAGGTGTTCCTTTTTTTATTATGATTTCTTCACCTTGACGCATATTATTATCGTAAATTTTCGTAGGTTTAGGATTTTCTTCTACAATTGCCACGTCTTCTCCGTATTTTTTCACACTAATCACCTCTTTTATTATTATACCTTAGATTTCATTTATTTATTCAGCTTATAAGTAGTGTGTTATTTATTAGATTTTACAATAAATGAACACTTAAAACTATGATAAAATATAGCTATAGTATTAATGAGGAAACAAATAACTATAAAAAATTTTAAGAAAAGAGATGACTTTAATGAAGAAATTCAAAATTTTGGCATTATTATTAATGGCAAGTTTAATGTTCGCAGGATGTTCTAAGGAAGAAAACAAGGAAACTTCTTCTACAGAACAAAAAACAGAAGAAAAAACTGAAGAAAAGAAAGAAGAAAAGACTGAGGAAAAAACTGAAGAAAAAACTGAAGAAGCACAAGAACCTACAGCTGATAATCCTATGATTGTTGACGAAGCTAACAAACAAATCAAAGTTTATGCTGAAGTTAACGATAAGTTCAAAAACGAAAGCACAATGCATGCTATCGTAGCAAAATCAGGTAAAAATAACGAACAATCAATGTTTGTTTCTTATGCTAACCAAAATGATTTGTACGATGCATTAGAAAAAATCGGTGCAAAACCAGGTAACAATGTTACAATGGACAACATGGGAAAAGAAGCCGTTAAAGGTGATAAGATTGATCTTACATTCAAATTCCAAGGATCAGATAATGAACAAGGAATTAATGATGTCATCAAAGATTCTTCAGGAAAAGAAATAGACATCAGATTTGGTGGTAACCAAAAACCAGCAAAAGATATGAACACAGGTTGTATGACATGTTTGCAAAGTTGTCCTTTGGGAATAACTTCAAACGCATCACAATTAATTGGCGCTGACGAAAAAGACGGAGTTAAATATACTTTGGCTGATTCAGTTCCAGCTGATAAAACACCTGTTGTTATCACTTATAAATTAGCTAACTAACCATTTCATTTAAAATTCTCTATTTAAAAAGGTAGGCTTTTATTAGCTTACCTTTTTAATTTTTGTATGTATTTGCATTCAAAAAACGCCCACAGTTGTGAGCGCTTGTGTTATAAGAAAACAATGTTTGTCGTTTCTATCCAATTTATCACTATGTTGTAAATGAAAAGTCTAACAAATCTCAACCCAATGTACAAAGACATGAATGTGATGATGACGTAAGGTATTTTCTCAAATTTGAAGTTTTTGATGTTAAGTCCCAAGAAAAACAACAATATAACGAAAGCTTCTGCAATAACAATGTAAACTCCCAGTGGATAAAGTGCCATTGACATTGCTGCTTGAAACATAACTAATAGCAATATGCTGTAGTTTTCGTCTTCTCGCCAATCATCTTTTACGAAAAACTTGTTAGCTACTCTGTAAATTATTTTGAATTTAAGAATAGCAAACGCAAATATGAACACGCATCTTATCGCAAAATAAATGTATCCTGTAATGTAGTTTCTTCTGATAAATGCAATTGTGTCAAAGCTTGAATAATATTCCAAAATAGCTGTGATGATAAAAGCTAATAATCCCATTTTAAACAAGCCGTGTTTTTTATTTTTGAATCGATTTTTCGGAAGTTCCAGTGTTTCTCCCATAAACTCGAAAATCTCATATACATTATCGTAAAGCTCAGATTGTTTGCTATTCATTTCACCTATTTTTTTTAATTTTTTCATAAGCAAACCCTCCCCTTTTCGCTTATCATATATATATTATACATCATTTCAAAGTAGAGTTTCAATCATTCCATCGATTATTTGTAATAACTACCCGCAAACTCGTATTTTTTACTCGTGTATTTTGTTTTGTCTTCTGTAAATTTTATGTCGATCTCTTTCGTTGATAAATATTCTCCATTTACTTTATAACTATCTGCGTTGGGATTTTTGAGTATCAATATCCCATTAACCGTAATTTCAGGAGTTTTTTGGACTTTTTCATTTTCCACATAATACACGTTGCCCTTATCGATGAACACTCCATCTATTGTAACATCGTTAAGTATCGTGATATCTTCTGAATCAATTACAATGTTCTTCTCTTTTGTGGAAAATTCTACTAATTTAGTTAGGAATTCATCATCTATTTCTGTTTCTTTATCTCCGTCATTTTCTTCATAGCCATTTCCCTTTTCATCTTCCGAAACTTCTTCATTGTTTTGATTTGTTTTTTCGGCTACGAATTCATTGTATTTTTCATCAGCTACCTTTTTATCCACAAAATACGTTTCATCATTCAATGAAAATATTAAACAATCTTTTATTCCGATGCTTTTCTTTCCTTCAATAATTTCCGGCAACAGTTCATCGATCTTTTCTTCTGATATAATTCTTTTTTCAAAAGGATTCTTCCTTTTGTATACCATTCTAGTCGTTACCCTTGAACCGTTAGCTTCTGGATAATCACTGGTGTTTTCTGCAAATCTATCTCTTGGATACTCACTTGTAAACGAAAAAACTTTAGTATCTCCTTCTTTTTCTGTAAAAAAGTTGACCTTTGTTGGAGCCCTGAATTCGGGCATGTCTGTAGTCTGAATATCAAATGTTCCATTATCAGAATTTTCACTCAATTTTTTATCAAAAAGCTTTCTCTTATTAATTATTTTGACTTTGGAATAAGCAATCGCTTTGGCTTGAATGTAGTCGTATTTGTAAGCGTTGACAGTTCTGATATTTTTCACTTGAACTATCAAAAACGCAATGACAATCATCAACACGAATATCATGTAGAGAGCATAAATTGTGATGTAGGCTTTGGATTTTCGTTTCATTTTACCTTATCTCCGATGTAGACTACCAGTTTCTTCCCATTTTCTTTTAAATAAATGTAGTTGTCGTCATGACTAAATGTAAAATCATCGACGTTGTCCTTGAGTTTGTTCTGAGTTATTCTACTGTTAGGCCCATGTTCTTTTAAATCATCAAAACTACTAGGATCTGTAAAAGCGTATCGTATGATTTTGCCGTTTTCTTTTGTAAAATACACATAGTTTTGCTTATTATCAATATATTTTACTAGGACAAATCCCATTGATTGGTCGAAATGAGTCCAATTAGGCTTTTCTGTAATTACAGACCTCGATCTTTCGATTTCGTTTTTTATGTAATATACGCAGTGGTCGACATCGTCCACCTCATTTTTCAGATTTGCACTTGATTGCATAATAGTAAAGTTTGTCTTAAACGATAGGAAAATCACACCCAACACTACGGAGAATATGAACAAACTCACCATAACTTCAAGCAGTGTAAATCCCCTACTTTTCTTTGTAAAATGACACATCTTTCGCAATATCTCCATTAGTTACACTGACATTTACCTTAACCAAATCTCCCACATCATCCTTTGTTACAACGACTTTTGAATTCTCATCAACAATTGAATCATCCACATCATCGTGCGCTTTCAAATATTCCACAGAATTGTCCAAATCACGTAGCACAACATTTTCAGTGTAGGATTTATCCTGCATCGTAATCACATTTTTAAGCTGTGGATAGTACACTACGACACAAAGACTCACCAAAAACAATGCAAACAAAACCTCAAGCAGTGTAAATCCCTTATTTTTTCGTCTCATCCACATCCACTCTCCCTGTCGCTATGTAACAATTTATCCTGTATGTTTTGTTTTTCGTTTCGTAATAAATAGTCGGAAAATGTGTTGCTGCAGATGACTTGGATATATTTGCCCCGATATTTCCAAGGTCTATAGTATTTGCTTCACCTTTATTTAATCGAAATGTTCCATTTTTCAAATCTCTTTCGAAAAGATTCTTCATTTTATTAGAATCGTAAAAATAATAGTAATTTGTGTCGAATCGAAACTCAATACTCCTTCCTGCATTCATCGCCACACTTCTTGCACTTTTCAAATCACTTACCAAAGTGTTGACCTCTTTTCTACTTGCAATGTCTGATTTGAAGTCGTATTTCAAAACACAAGTCATAATCACAACAGAAATAATGAATAGACTCACCATCACCTCTATTAAACTGAATGCCTTAGCTTTCATTTTAAATCTAGAAAACATTTCCCATCACCACATACAATAAAAAAGAAGACCAAATCACAGGAATGAATGCAATCTCCTCATTATCTTCTTTTCTTAGAATATAAATTAAAGCCCTGATTCCACTAATAATTCCAAGATAAAATACAAAACTCACCAAATCAGTGAGGCTTTTGCTCATACCAAGTCCTAGAATAATCAAACAATCCACATTACCCATAAACTTTTCCTTAGTGAAAAAATTAAGCATCAAAATAACCAATAATAGCAGAAAACTCGTCAGGAAAAATCTCGAAAACACAGAAACAATAATACTACAAATGATGAAAAACAAAGCATTAATCCAGTACACCTCATTAGTTTTGAAATCATCAACCATCATGTCGCTACAGCCAAGTAATAAAGCAAAGTCGTAGTTTGATGTAGTATTCGTAATGCGGAAAATCGCATACAAAAACACCGAAATCAACGCAAACACTCCAACGTTTTTGATGGACAATCTCTTCAAATATAAATCCATCAAACACTTAGCTATCAACATCAAAACTATTATGGTTTCCATATTTTCCTCCATAACAATATTATATTATATTTTTAGCTAAAATAAACATTTTTTGTATTGGTTGATTTCGGTCGATAAAGCTAGTCAATTATTTAAAAATTACCACAGAAAAATTCCATGGTAATTCATTTATTATTTTAAATTAATTTTAAGAGTGCCTATTTCTCCAGTTGAACCTGTAAATTTCAAAGTTATATAGTCTTCATTATTTTTCAATAAAAAATATAAACTTCCTTCAATTTTAGAACCTTTTTTTACTTTAATCTCACCAGATTCAGAATTCTTTAAATCAGATGATTGATAATAATCTAATGGTATTTGAGTTTTCTCATTTTCTTGAAATGCCTCTATTTGTTGATCAAATACTAAGTCTTGAGCAGAGACTGGATCATCTGCACTAACATTCTCGAATTCATAATCAATTTTTATTAAATTCTCATTAGTATATTGTTCTTTCATTATTTTGCTATCTTTTATTTTAAATTTTACAGTTCTAAAATGAACTACATTATTTTCTTTATCAAAATAATTTATCTTATCATTACCACTATCTTCACTATTAGTACTAATTTCAGCACTTTCAGTTTGATCGGTTTTCGCAGTTATTTCTTTTGGTTCATTTTTAGAACAAGAGGCTAGCATTAATGATGCTAACAAAAATATAGCTATTTTTTTATTCATTTTTCTCTCCAATATAATTTATTAGTCTGTAAAATACTTCTTATATAATATAACAATTTTTTTATGTTTTCAACTACTAATTTATTAGTCGATCATTTTAAGTAAATAATCACGGTCTAATACGCGAATTTTTAGCGTACTTCTTCAATTAATTTCAAAAATTTCTTTTCATTCTGTTGATCATTGGTAATCCATTTTCCATCATAAAACAACGCATAAGTAGTGCATGGAGTGGGAGCTTGTTGTGCTTGTTGTTTGGAATGTATATGAACTGTTTTGAAATCAATGTTGTTTTCTTGTGCGATTTTTTCTAGAATAGGAACGTATTTTGCATTGAATGGGCATTGATTGGTATAATACAACACAAATCCTTTTTCTTCAATGTGAGGATTTTTGGCTTGTGTTTTAAATTTCGGGATAGGATTATTTTCACCAAATGGCAAATACATTAGATTTATTCCACAGTCAGACTCTTCGGCTACACGAAATCCTTTTTTTGACAAATATTTTGGATCAGATAGGAATGGCTTTTTCTTTTTAGAAGAAAGTATACACAGGCCAATTTTACCTTGTGATTTTGCATCTTGGATACATTGATTGAGCAAATCATTTGAATATCCGTGGCCTTTTAACGCTCCTGAAACCCAAAAACAATCAATATACATATAATCATCTGCTTCAATTGGTATCCACGCATTTTCAGCTGGTATGTATTCAATGAAACATTTGCCCCTTTTTTCTGATTTGATGACTACAAGTCCATCATCAAAGCAGCTTTTCATCCATTCTTTTTTCGAACAAACTTGGATATCATTGTTGTTTGATAATGCACAACATATATGTTCAGTTTCTATATTGTCTTTTGTTACGCGTATATATTCCATGAATTTTCACCCCATTTTTATTTTATTATATACTATTTTAAAGGTTATATGCTCTTTGTTGTGTATGTATAATTTATCGCTTTAGTTATTCTCTTAATTTCTGTAAATGAAAATATTGCAAATTTGTTCAAATTATTGTATCATACAGTATACTCAAAATTTAAGACCAGCTATCAAATGTCAAGAGAAAATAAAAAATAATTTATCTTGAAATTTAAGGCATGTCAAACAAGCCTAAAAATTTAGGCTTATCAAAATTGAATAACAACTAAATATTAGGTATGT
>NZ_JBRFJE010000016.1:0-49840 GCF_052932165.1 Finegoldia sp. P3-F-LR
AGATTAAATCTCAAGGAGGGGACGAGTACACTCTATCTAATAACAATATTATACAGTAAAACTGAATAATACTTAGTCGATAAAGGGTTATAGGTTACCTTTAACAACCTAAATACATTATATAAGGTGGAAATCATCAATGGGTGAACTAAAGAAAAGAGAAGAATTCAAATCGGATAAAAGTAGAGTTTTCCAAACGATAAAAGATAGATTATTAGACAATTCAAAACCAACGGGAGTTGAAAATCAATACGTAATAGATAACTTGGGAGTTACAATGACCTACACTATAAAAGAAATCGTTGAAAACGAAAAAATGTACATCGATTTAAACTCCAAAAGCATAGATGGATATTTGAATTTTGATTTTGGAGATACTAATTCAGGAAGTTTTGTGGATGTTGATATGAAACTTCACAATAAATCATTATTCGGCGGATTGATGAATTTCGTAATGGATGCGGAAAAGCTAGAGAATAAATTAGTGTATGAATTGAAAAAAGAATTGGGAGAATTATAGAACTTCAATGTTTTCAATTGAATAATATATGACATAGTCCTCATGATTGTAATTCAAAATTTCTTGTTTTGAATAACTTTCATGGGGATTTTTTGGTTTTATAATGATAATTTTTTCTAAATCTAGTCAAAAGTACTTCGAATATTACAAAAATGTAATATTTTAGACTGTTGTACTCAATTAACAAATGAAATTAAAATTTGCTGTAACCTTTTTGTAACCCTTAATTTTCAAGCATTTAACAATTTTAAAATTTGAGCGAATAGATACAAAGAGTTCTAATGATAACAAATATCGTTTAAATGGGCAAAAATATGTTCCTTTTTCTTGAATTATTTTTCTCGGTTTAATAAAATAGCCGAGTAGTAAAAATTAAACACAAAAAAATCTAAAAAAGAAAGAGGAGATACAAATGAATTTTAGAAAGTTAATTTTAAATTCTTCGGTTGTCATTATGACAAGTTTATTAGCATTTGTACCATCAAATTCACAAGCAAAAGATTTAAATAATGTTAAAGTAGAACAAAAATCAAGTGAAAATATACAATCAAAAAAATATTGGATAAATGATGATACAGATTTGTTTAAGGAAGAAAATGAACATAGTAAAATAATCGAAGTATTGGAACAAGGTGACAATGTAAAAGTTGAAAAAATCGGAGAAGTTTTTGCGAAAGTAAATTTCACAAGAGATGACAAAAAATTCGAAGGTTTTATTTTCAAATCATATTTGTCAGAAAAAGAAGTTAAACCAGATCCAAACAAATTTGAAGGATGGGTTAACGAAGAAACTAAAGTTTTCGATTCAAAAGAAAAGGAAGCAAAAGAATTGGGAGTAATCGACAAAGACTCAGAAATCAAGGGTCATATCGATGAAGATAATTTAAGAATTACTTATTTTGGAAGAACTGCTTATATTGTTGCAAAGAATACAACAAAGGAATCTCCAGAAGACAGAGATAAGAGATTAGCAAAAGAAAGAAAAATCCAAGCTCAAAAACTTGCAGAAAAAAGAAAAAAAGAACAAGAAGAAAGAGCAAAGAAGGAAAAACAACAAGCACAATCAGCTCCTCAAAATGTTTCAGGAAGAACTATCACAATGAGATCTACTGCTTATACTTCAGATCCTGCAGAAAATGGTGGATATTCTACAACTGCAATGGGAACGGCAATTAGATATGGTGTGGCAGCTGTGGATCCTAGAGTTATTCCATTAGGAACTAGATTGTACATTGAAGGTTATGGATACGCTAGAGCAGAAGATACTGGTGGAGCTATTAAAGGAAATAGAATCGACTTAGTATTTGGTTCAAAATCTCAAAGCAATAATTGGGGAAGAAGAACTGTTAGAGTTACAATTTTAAATTAATTAAATATTATTACTACGATTAATGAAGGCGATGAATTTCATCGTCTTTTTTGATTGACAAATACATAAGATATGATATAATAAAAAGTTTTGTTATTGAATTAAGTTTGTGATTAAGCTATAATATAAGGTGAGGTGATAGTATGTTTAAAATAGGCGATAAGATTGTTTATCCTATGCACGGTGCAGGCATAATTACCGAAGTACAAAATAAAGAGGTCTTGGGAGTTAAAAAAGATTATTATATTTTGAAAATGCCAATGGGGGAAATGAAAATCTCGATACCTGTAGATAAGATAAATGATATGGGAATAAGATTTGTTGCAGAAGAAGAAACTATTCATTCTTTAAGAGATATTTTAAAGAATAGCGAAGTTGATTTTCCTTCAAATTGGAATAAAAGGTACAAAGAAAATCTCGAAAAATTGAGAACGGGAGATATAAAAGAAACTGCTATTGTGTATAAGGGTTTGTATGAATTAGATTGTTCAAAAGGCCTATCCATGATTGAAAAGAAAGTACTTAATACCTCCAGAAAAATGCTCATTAGCGAAATTGCAAGTGGTTTGAATATTAAACCATCAGAAGCTGAAAGCATGGTGAACGAATTAATCGATTTAGATTAAAATATTTATGAAAGGAGAAATATTTTGTTCAGACGAGGGATGTCAATACTGATATCTATCATCGGGGCTATTTTAGGAATTATATTTACTAATGTTATTTTCAGTAATTTTATTGAAAAATCAACTAGTGTGATTATTAAGATAGTCGCTATGATTGTAGCGGCAGTCGTATTTGGATTTATATTTTATGCTTTGGCTCCGAAATTCATATCAGTAGAATTAAAATTGATAGAATCTATTGAAGATTCTCTTAAAAAGTTCTCTCTGGTCGATATTGTTATAGGGACAATTGGTCTTGTGGTAGGGCTTATACTAGCATTTTTGATATCGCAACCATTGTTAAAATTAAATATTCCAGGGATAGGAACTGTATTGACTGTTATTTTTGAGATAGTGTTCTATATTGGAATGGGGTTTTTGGGTACAAAGCTTGCTCTTAATTATCATGATGATTTTCTCGCATTTTTCGATAGAATCAAAACTAAAGAAAAATCAAATCTCAAATTTTCAAGCAAAGATAGCAAAGTTAGACCTAAAATCGTAGACACTTCTACTATTATTGACGGTAGGATTATAGATATATTGAAGACGGGATTTTTGGAAGGAAATTTAATAATTCCAATATTTGTCATCGAAGAACTTCAACATATCGCAGATTCGGATAATTATTTGAGAAGGCAAAAAGGAAGACGTGGATTGGATATTTTAAAAACTATGCAAACTGAGTACAAGGACAAGGTTAAAGTGGTTGACAAGAGATATCCTAATATTGACAAAGTCGATTCAATGCTTGTGAAAATGTCAGAAGAATTGAATGCAAATTTACTTACGAACGATTATAATTTGAATAAGGTCGCAGACTTGCAGGAAGTTTTCGTGTTCAACATAAATGATTTGGCAAATGCTATGAGGCCTGTTTTCGTAGCGGGTGAGCCGATTAATGTGTCAATCATTAAAGAAGGACGTGAAAACAATCAAGGTATAGGTTACTTAGACGATGGTACCATGATTGTAGTTGAAGATGGCAAAAAATATTTGGGACAAGTTATTGAGTGTACTGTTACAAGTGTTCTTCAAACTTCTGCAGGAAAAATGATTTTTGCAAAGAAATCTGAGGGAAAAGATTAGTAGGTATATATTTTATTTATTATTTGAACTTATTAGAGAACTATTTGTGTAGTTCTCTTTTTTATTGCAATGGCAAATCTTTTTAATTAAATTGATTTTTTGATATAATAATAATGAGGTGTTATATGGATAAATATATTTCAGCTATTATAACTGCGGCTGGATCCTCTCAAAGAATGAATAAAAAAATTCCAAAACAATTTTTGAAAATAAAAGACAAAATGATTTTGGAGATGACTTTGGATGTGTTTCAATCAATTGACGAAATCAAGGAATTCATTCTTGTAATTAGAGAAGAAGACGAAGAATTTGTACGAAATTTTATAAAAGATAAAAATTACAGAGATATCGTAATCGCTATCGGTGGAGACACAAGAGAAAAATCTACATACAATGGCTTGAATAAAGTAAATGAAAATTGTGATTTGATAATAAGCCATGATGCAGCAAGACCGTTTATTAGACGTGAAAAAATACTTGAAGCCATCGAATCTATCGGCGATTATGATGGGCTTGTGGTAAGCGTTGGAGCCAAAGATACTATTAAATACGTTGATGATGATATGAGAGTTGTTAACACTCCTAATAGATCACACTTGTATATGGCGCAAACTCCACAAGTTTTCAAGTATAAGTCTATCAAAGATGCATACAAATTAGTATTTGACGAAAAAATAAATGTGACAGACGATTCATCTTTACTTGAAATCGTCGGTAAAAAAGTTAAAATAATTAAGGGCGATTATTCAAACATCAAAATAACAACACAAGAGGATTTGCTATTTGGAGAGCTAATTGCTAGAAAGAGAGAAAACGAATGAGAATAGGTTTTGGGTTAGATGTACATAAACTTGTTGAAAATAGAAAATTAATATTAGGCGGAGTTGAAATTCCACATGACAAGGGACTTTTGGGTCACAGTGATGCAGATGTTTTGATTCACGCTATAATGGATTCGATCTGTGGTGCACTTTGTTTGGGAGATATTGGCAAGTTATTTCCAGACACTGATATGAAATACAAAGACATAGATTCCAGAGTGCTACTTAGAAAAGTTTTTGAAATCATGGATGATATGGGTTATGAAGTTGGAAATATTGATTCTACGATTTCTTGCCAAAAACCAAAACTTAGAGATTACATTGATACAATGCGTGAAAATATCGCACAAGATTTGCACACTAATACTTTTAATATTTCAGTCAAGGCAACTACAACAGAACAACTTGGCTTTGAAGGCAGATGTGAAGGCATTACAGCTAATAGTGTCTGCATATTGAATAAAAAAGCTTTATAGGTGATAATATGAATTTTCGAAGAAAAATAGCAATAGATTTGGGAACTGCGTCTGTTCTTGTGTATTTGCCAAACAAAGGAGTCGTATTGAATGAACCTTCAGTTGTGGCGATGAATAGCTTTAATTCAAAAATAATATCTGTTGGAAAAGACGCTAAGAAAATTTTGGGGAGAACTCCAGGAAATATTGTCGCTAAGAAACCACTAAAGGATGGCGTGGTCGCAGATTTCAATTCAACAGAAAAAATAATCTCTTATTTGCTAAGAAAAACTTTGGGGAAATCACTTATCAGACCAGAAGTTTTGATTTGTGTTCCTAGTCAAATTACACAAGTTCAAAGAAGAGCTGTCATTCAAGCTTCAAAATACGCTGGAGCGTACAACACATATTTAATAGAAGAGCCGTTAGCAGCAGCTATAGGCTCTGGAATTGATGTAACAGATGCAAGAGGTAATATAGTTGTAGATATCGGTGGAGGAACAACAGATGTGGCGGTGATTTCTATGGGAGGAATTGTAATTAATAAATCAATTCCTGTTGCAGGCGATGAGTTTGACAAAAAAATTCAAGATTTTGTCCAAACAAAATACAACATGATAATTGGAGAATCCACTGCAGAAAAAGTTAAAATAAATGTAGGCAGCGCATATCCTAGAGATGATGGTGAGTTGTACGAAATCAAAGGTAGAAATCTGGTAAATGGATTACCAATGCACATTTACGTTTCATCAAAAGATATTTCAGTTGCATTGAAAAAGCCAATAGATAAAATTGTAGACACTGTTCAAGAAGTTTTGGAACAAACTCCAGCGGAATTAGCGGCAGATGTTTACGAAAGAGGAATCATTATGAGTGGCGGTGGATGTCTTCTGAAAGGATTGGATAAATTAATTTCTGAAAGAATTGGTGTGAACGCTAGGATTGTAGATGGTCCAATCACAGCAGTTGTTAGGGGAACTGGTAAATCATTAATGTGGATGGATAAATTAAAAGAAGACAGTGATTCTCATCAAGATTTGAGAAGAAAAGTAATTGTTAGTAGAATGAGATAAAATTGTAATTATTACAAATTGTATTCATTGTTTGTTAACGATGTGGTATAATATATGTATAAAATAAAATAGGGGGTATTTTGATATGAAAATGATGACACAAGCAAATTTACAATCAGCATTCGGAGGAGAATCTCAAGCAAGAAACAGATACAACATTTGGGGGAATAAAGCTGAAAAAGACGGTTTTAAAAATGTTGCAAGATTGTTCAACGCTACAGCTGACGCTGAAAAAATCCACGCTGCATTACACTTTGATGCATTAAAAGATGTTCACGGTGATTTCGCAGTAACTAGCATGGCTGGTTTCGGAATTGGAAGCACTTCTGAAAACTTAGAAGGAGCTAGAAACGGAGAAATCTTCGAAGCAACTGAAATGTACCCAGCTTACATAGAAGTAGCTGAAATGCAAGAAGAAAAAGAAGCAGTAAGAGCTATGAGATTTGCTGTAGAAGCAGAAAAAGTTCACGCTGAAAGATTCGGAAAAGCAAAAGAATTCGTTGACGGTGGAAAAGACTTAGAAGTAGAAGAAATATTACTATGCCCAGTTTGTGGATACATAGGATTTGAAAAAATCGATGCATGTCCAATTTGCGGATGCAAATCCGAAAAATTCATAGAATATTAATTTTTTGATATAAGCCGGGTAATACCGGCTTATATTTTTAAAATCTGGAGGAAATTATGGTAGAGAAAAAGGTTTGTATAACAAACGAGATAGGACTTCACGCAAGAGCTGCATCCAAATTTTTGAATGAAGCAGTAAAATACAATTCTAATATTGAATTCATAAAAGACAATAAAACATACAGTGCTAAAAGTATTATAAGCATTTTGTCATTATCAGCGCACAAAGGATGTGAGCTTATTTTAAGATGTGATGGTGAAGATGAGCAATCAGCACTTGAAAAATTAAGCGAATTAATTGAAAACGGATTGGATTATTAGAATATAGTGTGAAAATGTTTTTACGAATAAACAGTGCTATAATCGTTTAATTTTGCGAAAAATTAGTGATAATTTATGGTATCATATAATTAAAGAAGCATAGATGGGAATGATTAATTTGGTTTTTTTGGATAAATTTTTTAATATGATCAATACACTAAGATTTTTGGATATCATAGATATCGCTATAGTTGCGGTCTGTATTTACAAATTATATATGATGATAAAAGAAACAAGGGCTGAACAACTCGTAAAAGGATTAGTTATCATATTTATTTTTGTAAAAATTAGTGATTCGTTGAAATTATACACTGTAAATTGGGTTTTGGAGAACATGATGACGGCTTTGGCTATTATGATAATAGTGGTATTCCAGCCTGAACTTAGAAAAATTTTGGAAACAATAGGTAGAAGTAATATTTTGACCAAATCATTTGCGGATATCAGAGGAGAGAAAGTGGATAAGTGCGTGGAAGAAATTGTACACGCTGTATTTTCACTTTCAAGACAAAGAATTGGTGCATTGATTATTTTCGAGAGAAGTACAGGTCTAGGAGACGTTGTAGAAACAGGCACAGTTTTAAATTCTGCGATTTCTAGCGAACTTTTGATAAATATATTCATACCTAATACTCCACTTCATGATGGTGCGGTTGTAATCAAAAATGATACTATCAAAGCGGCGGCATGTTTTTTGCCATTGTCCACAGAACAATCCATATCCAAGGAATTGGGAACAAGACACAGGGCAGCTATAGGAATGAGTGAAAAAAGTGATTGTTTGGCACTTATAGTTTCAGAAGAAACAGGTGGTATTTCAATAGCTGAACACGGTAAAATCAACAGATATGTTGATGAACCAACTCTAACAAAGATTCTGACAAAATTATACAATGATCAAGATTCTTATATTTTCAACAGAAAGGAAATAGAAGATGAAAGATAAATTAAAGAATAGTTCATACTTAAAAAATATTGACTTCAAAGGATTTTATTCAAATAATCTTATAATCAAAATAGTCTGTCTTTTTTTGGCTATATTTTTGTGGTCTTTTGTAATGGGAAATAAAAACCCCGTAGTAACAAAAGATATACCAGTAGTAAACGTTGAATATCGTGGCGTAGATAAGTTAAGAGAAAATGGAAGAGTGATAATATCGCCGAAAACTCCTACAATATCTATGCGTGTGGAAGGAAGAAGAAACACAATCACTAAAATGAAAAATTCGGAAATAAAAGCTTTTGTAGATGTTAAATCTATAAAAGTTGATTCGGAAACATTACCCGTAGAGATAAGCCTTCCTCAAGGAGTTAACGTAGCAGATCAATCTGACGAAACTATTTTGGTGAAGACAGAAACAGTTGATACTGTTAAATTTCCTATAAGAATAATGAAAGTAGGAGATTTGCAGGAAAATGTAGAAATTGATTCTATCAAATTAGATCCAAAAGATATAAAAGTATCTGGAGCTAAGACGTATCTCAACTCAATTGATTACGCATCAGTCAAAATTGATCAATCAAATATTGACAAGGATATCAACTTAGATTTACCGATTAATCTAAGCTTAAAAGACGACACTACAAGATCATACTTGACCAAATCATCTGAAAGCTGCAAAGTAATAATCGATGTATTGCTTAAAAAAGATGTTGAAATCAAACCAGTTGTGACTAATATTCCAGACGGGTTGAAAGTCAAGAAAGTTACATTCAGTAGACCGACAGTAAAGATAAAAGGTCAAGATGATATTATAAAATCACATTCAAATATAACAACAAAAGCCATAGATTTAAAAAGTTTTAAAGAGGGAGAAAACACAGTAGATGTAACATTGGACTTGCCGCAATCAATTGTACTTGCAGAAGGCTCCAACGGAAGAATCACAGCAACAGTTGTCCTGGAAAAATAATATGAAAACTAAAAACGAAATTCCATTGGTAACAATTGTAATAGGTATAATTCTAACAGTAATTTCATTTTATATGGAAAGAGTAGCTGAAACATCACCGGATTTTCCAAAATTACTGAGCCAAGTAATATTTTTCTCATTGCCAATCACATCTTTTATTGGTGTGTACTTTTCAAATAAAACTGAAAATTTAAAAATTTAATAATAAACACATTGTTCTTGTTACCGATTACAAGTTTTATGTTTATAAAAAAGCGAGTGCAAACTCGTTTTTTTATTTGAAAAAGATGCACATTTTAATTGATTTTTACATTATGTGTTATAATTAGATTATAAAAATAGAGGGGGATATTGATGGGAAAATATTTCGGAACTGACGGTATAAGAGGCGTTGCAGGCGAAGATTTAACTGTTGAATTAGCTTATAAGCTTGCGAGAGCAGCTTGTTATAAATTAAAAGATGTAGATAATAAATTAATTGTTATAGGAAAAGATACTAGAATTTCTGGGGATATGTTGGAAGCAGCTTTGATTAGTGGAATTACTAGCATGGGTTTTGATGTTTACAGATTAGGAGTAATTCCTACACCAGCTGTGGCGTATTTGACTAGATTTTACAATGCTTGTTGTGGAATTGTAATTTCTGCAAGCCACAATCCTTACGAATTTAATGGAATAAAATATTTTTCGAATGAAGGTTTCAAATTAAAAGATAGTCTTGAAGAAGAAATCGAATATTTGATTGATCATCAAGATGAAATTAACGTAAAAATTACAGGAGAAAAAGTAGGTAGAGTTTATGAAGAAGAGTGTGCAAAGGATACATATATCAATTATCTTTTGAGCAGGGTTGATTTGGATTTGACTGGTGTGAAGGTGAGCTTGGACTGTGGTTATGGAGCTACTTCTGAAATCGCACCAATTATTTTCAATAGATTAAATGCTGATGTGACTGTTACAAATACAGAATACGACGGAAAGAATATCAACTTCAAATGCGGTTCAACAAATCCTGAAGTTATAAGTAATTTGGTAAAAATTTCTGAATCTGATATGGGATTTTCATTTGATGGAGACGGGGATAGGTTGATTGCTTGTGATGAAACTGGTGAAATAATGGATGGAGACCACGTTATTTGTGCAGTTGGACATTTCTTAAAAGAAAACAACAAGCTTAAGAACAATGCAGTCGTAGGAACTGTTATGACTAATATCGGTCTTATAAAAAGCTTGAAAGAAATTGGCGTGGATGTTATCAAAACACAAGTTGGGGACAGATACGTTCTTGAAGAAATGAGAAAAAATGGCTACATTATTGGTGGAGAACAATCAGGACACATTATTTTCATAGAAGATAATACTACTGGTGATGGAATATTATCGGCGATTAAATTAGCGGAAATAGCTGTGAAATCAAAACAAAAACTATCAGAAATGAACAAATTGATGACTAGTTTCCCACAAATTTTGGTGAATGCAAAGGTTAATAATGAATACAAAAAAGTGTACAAAGATGATGAAGTAATCAATCAAAAAATAGCTGAACTTGAGCATGAATTCAAAGATGAAGGCAGAGTTTTGATAAGACCTTCTGGAACTGAGCCTTTGATTAGAGTTATGATTGAGGGGGAAAACCAAGAATATTTAGAGAAAAAAGCTATTGAATTAAAAGATTTGATAGAAGAAAGATGTGAGCTAATATGAAAACAATAGCGATTATTTCGGCATTAGAAAGTGAACAAGAGTATTTCAGAGAACAATTTAAGCCGGTTAAAAAGGATAAGTTCAATCACTATGAAATATATGTTTCGGAATTTGAAGACAAGAAAATTATAAATTGCGTTTGTGGAATTGGAAAAGTAAACTCAGCAGCTTTAACACAAAGAATTATCGATATGTACAATCCGGATTTGGTAATAAATTGTGGTGTGTGCGGTGGATTGGACAAATCTCTTACTTTTGATGAGGTAATACTTGCGGACAAGTTAAAATACCACGACATAAATTTGGATATTTTTAGCGACAATATTCCTTACACTGACACTTTTGAAGCTGATAGTGAAACTTTGAAAAAATTAGATGAGATTATGACACAAGAAAATTTGAAGCACAAGATAGGCCTTATTGTAACTGGAGATCAATTTATCTCAACTACTGAAAAACAAGAAGAATTATTTGAAAAATATCACGCGTTGGGCACGGAAATGGAAGGTTGTTCCATTGCTCATACGTGCTATCTTAATGATGTGAAGTTTTTGGTTATAAGAAGTTTGTCCGACTTTGCAGATGACGATGCGGATGATGAATTTTACAATGATTTGGAAACAAAAACAAAGAAGGCTGCACATAGTGTAGTTGTATTGATTAAAAATATGTAGAGAAGAGCGTAGGATGAATGAGAATTTGTCCTGCGTTTTTATTTGCTTAAAAATAGGCAAAAAAATACATCTGTACGAAACAGATGTATTTTTTCATAATATCAATAACAAAAGGAAACAAAAAAATCACAAATATAATTTGTGATTATGGTCGGGGTGAGAGGATTTGAACCCCCGGCCCCATGGTCCCAAACCACGTGCGCTACCGGACTGCGCTACACCCCGACGTTTTTATTACTTGCTTATCTCAAGTACTTTATTAGTATACGATAGATTTAGATTTATGACAAATTCATTTATAGCTAAATAAAAGGAGATAAAAGCGATTAGATTTAATAATCACATTTTATCTCCGTTTTACTAAGAATTAAAAAATCTTAACTTTTAATTTACATTTTGTTAATATTCGTAGTAATACTTGAATAATTCGTAGATATATTCGTTGTCTTTACATCCACCCAATTCTCTTACAGAGTGCATTGAAAGAATTGCGTTTCCTATATCAATAGATTGAATATCCAAATTAGAAACGGTAATAGGTCCAATTGTGGAGCCTCCTCTTTTGTCTGATCTGTTTGTGAATTCTTGGCATGGAATGTTTTTATCTAAGCATAATTTTTTAAATATTGAAGAGCTAACAGCATCCGAAGTGTACGCTCCGTTCGCAGCGTATTTTATAACAGGACCGTTGTTGATTAGTGGTCTGTTAGTAGGATCTGCCATTTCTGTGTAATTTGGATGCAAACTGTGTGCTTGGTCTGCACTAATCAAGTAAGAATTGTGCAATACTTCATAGAAGTTTTTATGGTTATCTTCTACGATTTTTTTGAAACAATCGCTAAGAAGTGTGCTGCCTGCACCTTGTTTTGTTGAAGAACCTATTTCTTCGTTGTCAAAAACCATAGCCAATGCTAATGTGTTAGTAACATTTGAATCTATTAATGATTTTATAGAATTAAATGCCATTCCTAAATTATCGATTCTTCCTACTGAATAAAATTCGTCGTTTTCTCCGACAAATTCTCCTTTTTGTCTGTCGTACAAGAATAAATCAAAATCTAAAATATCTTCTGCGTTTATTCCAGTATTTCTTGCCAAAATTTCTTCAAAAGAAATCTTTGAATCTTTTTCTGATAATGCTAAAAGTGGCAAAGTGTCCTTTTGTGCATTGAATTTGTATCCATTATTTACATCTCTGTTCATGTGGATTGCAAGGTTAGGAATTATCAATAAATTTTTGTCTACATTGATATGTTTGATTTCAGGTTTGAATGGATTATCTGATTTCAAAACAACTCTACCAGCTACAGACAATGGACGGTCGAACCATGTGCTTAGTATTGGTCCACCGTAAACTTCAGTGTTTAAAGTCAAAAATCCGTCTTTGTTTACGATAGAATTTGGTTTTATTCTAAAAGTTGGGCTGTCTGAATGAGATCCAATCAATCTGATATTATCGAAATCAGAACTTCCTTTAAAAGCGATAATTGATGAATCGTTATTTGTTACAAAATATCCTTTGCCATTTTCGATTTTCCAATTATCTTTAAATTTTAATTCAGTAAATCCATTTTCTGTTAGTGTTTTTTTGAAATTATCGATAACGTGAAAAACAGATGGACTGTTATCGATAAAACTCATTAATTCTTTTGTTATGTTCATAAAATCACCTCAATAATAGTATACCCAAAAATAAAAATACTTAATAGCAAAAGTTTACAAAAAATATACTTAGTGGTATAATGAAGTTACTTCAGGGCGAGGTTGATTTCCTCACCGGCGGTTATAGTCCGCGAGCATTATGCATGAATTGGTGTAATTCCAATACCGACAGTAAAGTCTGGACGAAAGAAGTAAATGTAATAATTAACATTTAGCCCTAAATATAAGGGCTTTTTTATTTGCCCTTGAAAATCTTAGGAGGTAGGTTATGGAAACTACAAGAAAAAATTCTAGTACTCAAACTATGGTGAAAATCAGTATTTTAGGGGCAATAAGTGCATTGCTTATGATTTTTAAATTCCCTCTACCATTTGCACCACCATTTATGACAGTGGACATAGGAGATTTGGGAGTATTAATTTCAGGATTTGCACTAGGACCTGTAGCAGGTGTATTGACTTCTGCAGTTAAGATTTTGTTGAACTTTATAATTAACGGAACAACTACTGGTGGAGTTGGGGAATTATCTAACTTTATATTATCATCAGTATTTGTTGTTGTAGCAAGTTCAATTTACAACAAAGGAAAAAGCAAAAAATCAGCAATCACTGGATTAGTTTTTGGTGTATTGGCCTACACAGTAGTTGCTTGTATTTCTAACTATTTTGTAATTTTCCCATTGTACGGAATTAATTTGGTTGATTTTACAAAAGAGTTTGCAAAAGTAAATTCATTGGCAGGCACTCCATTGATGTTCGTGCTTTTCAGTATCGTGCCATTTAACATTGTAAAAGGGATCATCGTATCTGCAGTTACAATCGCACTTTACAAGCCAATTTCAAGATTTTTGAAAAAATAATCAATAACATACATGTAAAAATTCATAAAATATACAATGACTCATTAATCTAAAATAATGGGTCATTTTTGTTGTTGTTCAGTTGTGATATAATTTATTTGGTGATATTTATGGAATATATTTTAAATGATTTAAAAGATACTGAAAAATTTGGACAACTTTTTGCAAAAGCTTTAAAAAAACAAGATGTTATATCTTTGATTGGTGATTTGGGAGCCGGAAAAACTACTCTTACTAAATCTGTTGCAAAAAGTTTTGGGATTGAAGAAAGTGTAACCAGTCCGACTTTTTCATTGGTAAATACATACTACGGTGATGTTGAATTAAATCATATTGATTTGTATAGATTAGAAGATGAGATGGAGATAGAATCCTTAGATATAGATGAGTTGTTGTATCCAGAAGGAATTACTATCATTGAATGGGCAAGTCAAGCACAGTCTTATATGCCTAGAAATTTAATTGAAATTTACATTGAAAAAACTGGTGATGTTTCCAGAAAAATTAGAATTGACGGGAACAACAAAAGAGAAAAAGAAATTATAGAGGAATTAAATGAAAATTTTAGCGATTGATACTTCAACTATGATTAGCTCTTGTTCTTTGATGGAAGATGGACTAATCGTTGGAGATTATAATATAAATCAAAAGAAAACTCACAGCGAAACTTTGGTTTTGATGATTGAGCAAATGCTTGAAAAATTAGATACAGATATTGAAGATGTGGACGTGTTTGCGGTGTGCAAGGGACCTGGATCTTTTACTGGTCTTAGAATTGGAATGACCACTGCAAAGACTTTTGCACAAGTTTTCGATAAAAAAATCGTCGGCATATCTACCTTGGAAGCTTTGGCTAATATGATTAGCACTGACAAAATTATTATTCCTATTTTGGATGCAAGAGGTGGGAGGGTTTACTACTCGATGTTCACTAACGATTCAAAATTAGAACGTTTGATGGATGATGATTTGATTTATTTTGAAGATTTGCTTGAACAACTTGACGATGATAAGGAATATATTTTCGTGGGAGATGGAGTGTATTCTTTCTTAGATGAAATCAAATCTAAGGAGAACTTCCAACTTGCAAATTCTTCGTTGAATAATTGCATTACTAGGTCGATTTGTGACTTGGCAAATAAAACCGAAACATTTGATAGCTATTACACTCTTAGCCCAGATTATGTGAGAAAATCACAAGCACAACGAGATTACGAAAGAAGACACAGTAATGATAATTAGAAAGATGGATTCCTTTGATTTGGATGATGTTGTGGAGATTGAAAGGGAAAGTTTTTCAGATGCTTGGAGCAAAATAGGATACGAAGCTTGTTTGAAAAATGAATGTAATCATTATTTTGTCGGAGAAAAAGAAGGCAAAATCGTGGGAATTATTGGATTTTCAATAGTTGTTGATGAAGCTGAATTACAAACAATTTCTGTGAAAAAAAGTTGCAGAAACTGTGGGATTGCAACTGAATTTATAAAATTTATGTTAGATTTTTGCAAAAAGGAAAATGTCAAAAATATTTTCTTGGAAGTTAGAGAGTCTAACCTTGAAGCAATTAATCTTTACACGAAATTTGGATTTCAAAAAAACGGCAGAATTAACGGATATTACGAAACTCCAAAAGAGGACGCATTGAGGATGATGTTGAATATGGATGATATTAAAGAAAATATAATTACACTTGCGATTGAAACGTCTTGTGATGAAACAAGCGTTGCGATTGTAAAAAATGGAAGAGAAGTGTTGAGTAATGTGATTTCTTCTCAAATAGATGTACACAAAAGATATGGTGGTGTGGTTCCGGAAGTTGCGAGCCGCCTTCACTTAGAAGCAATGAACTCTATTTTGCAACAGTCGTTGGATGAGGCTAATATTACTTTGAAAGATGTGGATGTGATTTGCGTTACAAAAGGTCCCGGACTTATTGGAGCACTATTAGTTGGGATTTCTTGTGCAAAATCATTGAGCTATTGTTTGAAGAAACCACTTGTAGGTGTTAATCACATGCAAGGTCACATTTGTGCAAACTACATTAGCCACAAAGAATTAGAACCACCATTTATTTCGTTGGTTGTATCTGGTGGCCACACTTATTTAATAGATGTTGTGGATTATCAAGATTACGAAATAATTGGATCTACAAGAGATGACGCTTGTGGTGAAAGCTATGATAAAGTTGCACGTGCGTTGGGATTGGAATATCCAGGTGGGCCTGTTATTGACAGGCTTGCAAAACAAGGAAATCCAACAGCGATAGATTTTCCAAGAGTAATGCTTGAAAAAGACAGCTACGATTTTAGTTTTAGTGGATTGAAAACAGCTGTTCTAAATTATTTGAACAATAAAAATCAAAAAAACGAAGAAATAATAAAAGAAGATGTCGCAGCATCTTTCCAAGAAGCTGTCATAGATGTTTTGGTTGAAAAATCTTTTAGATTATTAGAAGAAAAAAATCAAAAAACTTTCGTACTAAGTGGTGGAGTAGCAGCAAATTCTAGATTAAAAGAGAGAGTTTTGGAAAAAGCAAAAGAAAAGGGAATACAAGTGTATTTTCCAGATAAAATCTTGTGTACAGATAACGCTGCAATGATTGCAACTGCTGGATACTACGATTATATCAACGGAAAACAAGACGGACTTGATTTGAAAGTTTATCCTAATTTAGAATTATAAAATGTAACTATAAAATTAAATATTAACATTAAAAAAGGAGTTCTCACTTTAAAATGAGGACTCCGTATTTTTTATTCAACTGTTACTGATTTTGCTAAGTTACGTGGTTTATCTACATCTAAGCCTTTTTTCAAAGAAGTATGATATCCCAACAATTGTTCAGGGACTACTGAAAGTATCGGATACAATAATTCTAAAGTTTTAGGAATGAAGATGATTTCTTCTGAGAAATCTTTCATATTGTCATTTCCTTCAACTGTGATTGTGAATACTTTCGCTCCTCTTGTCACAACTTCTTGAACATTTGAAATTGTCTTTTCAGCTAATTTTGATTGTGTAATAACTGATAATGCTGGAGTGTTTTGTTCTATCAAAGCGATTGAACCGTGTTTTAATTCTCCTGCAGGGAATGCTTCAGTGTGAATGTAGGAAATTTCTTTTAATTTTAAAGCTCCTTCTTTTACACTCAAGAAGTCCAATCCACGTCCGATAAAGAACATCGATTTATCTTCCTTGATAGCTTCAGCTATTTTTTCAGTTATTGATTCTGATTTTAGTGTTTCATCTATTTTTTCAGGCATTGTTTTTAATTCTTCGATGTATTTTGAATATTCAGAATCTTCAATTGTGCCTAATTTCTTTGCAAAATCCAAAGCCAACATTATCACTGTAACCAATTGTGAAATGTATGCTTTAGTACTGGCTACTGCAATTTCTGGACCTGCCAAAGTGTAGATAACCTTGTCAGCTTCTCTTGCTATTGATGAGCCAACTACGTTTGTAACTGCCAAGATTTTTGCACCTTTGTTTTTGGATTCTCTAAGAGCTGCCAATGTATCAGCAGTTTCTCCTGATTGAGAAATCAAAATCACTAGAGTGTTTTCATCGATAAATGGATCGTTGTATCTGAATTCTGATGCGATATCAGTAATTACAGGTATTTTTGCCAATTTTTCAATAGCAACTTTACCAACTTCACCTGCATGATAAGCTGTACCACATGCTACGATGTATACTTTGTTTATTTTTGATAATTCTTCTTTAGTTAATGAATTTTCTGCAAAATCTATTACGTTATTTTTTACATTAACCTCCAAAGTCTTCTTAACAACTTCTGGTTGTTCGTGAATTTCTTTTAACATAAAATGCTCATAGCCACTTTTACTAGCTTGATCAATTGTCATGTCTACAGTTTTAACTTCACGATCTACTTTTTCGAAATCTTTATCGTAAATTGTGTAATTTTTCTTATCTATTTCTACGATGTCTCCATTTTCCAAATACACGATGTCTCTTGTGTATTTTAAAACAGAAGGAATATCACTTGCTAGAATTATTCCGTCGTCACATTTTCCTAAAATCAACGGAGATTCTTTTCTTACAGCGATTAGTTTGTCTTTTTCGTATTCTGAAACAATTCCTAATGCATAAGCTCCCTTTAATCTTTTGATTGTAGATTTTACTGCTTCTAATAAATCGTCTTTATAGTACTGGCTAATCAATGCAACAACAATTTCTGTGTCTGTAGTTGATTTGAAAGTGTAGCCATTATCTTCTAATTCTTTTTTTAATTCTTTGTAATTTTCGATAATACCGTTGTGAACAACTGAGAATTTACCATCTTCACTTACTTGTGGGTGAGCGTTAATTTCATTTGGTTCACCGTGAGTTGCCCATCTAATGTGACCGATTCCGACACTTGCGTTGTTGTCGATTTCATCGATAGAATCTATTAAATTTTGCAATTTTCCTTTTCTTTTTACTGTTTCGATTTTATCTGTTACTACAGAAATACCGCTTGAATCATAACCTCTGTATTCCAGAGATTTTAATCCGTTTAATATGATTTCTACGGCTGATTTTTCGCCGTTATAACATACTATTCCGCACATATATTTACCTCCAAATTTTTTAGAGATACACTTCATTATTTTTGTTTCAAAATTGCTCTTGAACTTTGTTAAATGCTAAGGCTGTGTTACCTATAGAGCTCCCGCCGAAAAATTCGATAACTCTATCCCTCGTTAACCGTAAAGGTCTGGCGCTTTTTTGTTTTTATCTCTTGAGATATTATATCAAATATAAAATGTAGTGTAAATTTTATTAGCAAATTGCAATAATTTTGTAACAAATGAAAAAATAATAATGATTTTCACTTGACATTAATACTCTTTATCAATATAATATCAATGTAATAGATTTAAACGTTTAAATGAGGGTGATTAAATGAATTTGGCATTAGTGCCACTCAATGAAGATTTTGAAATCGTAAAAATAAAAAAAATAAAAAATGATTCACAAAAAAAACTGTTGAATAATATGGGCTTTGTTGAAGGGGCGCTCGTGAGTGTTGTTTCAGAAAGCCACGGAAATTTGATAGTTAAAATCAAAGGTTCAAGAGTGGCTATAGGAAAAGATATAGCTATGAGAATTATGGTAAATCATATTTAATGATATTTTATCAAGGAGGATACATAAAGTGGATAACGAAATGAATCTTAAGCATGCCGAAGTAGGAAAATACTACAGGATTGTTAAGATTTTAGGAAAAGGTCCTGTTAAAAGAAGAATAATGGATATGGGTATTACAAAAAATGTAGAAATCTATATCAGAAAAGTAGCACCGTTAGGAGATCCAGTTCAAATCAATTTGAGAGGATATGAGTTGAGTCTTAGAAAAGATGATGCAGAAAATATTTTAATAGAATTGATAAATAAATAATTAGGAGGACTTATGTCAATTAGAATTGCTTTAGCAGGTAACCCTAATAGTGGTAAATCTACTATGTTTAACGCATTGACAGGATCCAATCAATATGTTGGTAACTGGCCAGGCGTTACTGTAGAAAAAAAAGAGGGAACCTTAAAAAATAACAAAGATATTAAAATTACCGATTTACCGGGAATTTACTCGCTTTCTCCATATACTTTGGAAGAAGTTGTTAGTAGAAATTACTTAATAAACGAGAAACCAGATGTAATTATTGATGTTGTGGATGCTTCAAATATTGAAAGAAACTTGTATCTTACAACACAATTATCTGAAATTGGAATTCCAATGGTTTTGGCATTTAATATGATGGATGTCGTTAAGAAAAATAACGATAAATTAAACACAAAACTAATATCTGAAAAATTGGGAATTCCAATAGTTGAAGTATCAGCACTTAAAAAATTAAACTTGGATGAATTAATTGAAGTTGCACAAAAACAAGTGAAATCTCATCATGAATCGATAAAATCATTTAGTGATGAAATTGAAAATGTGCTTACTGAAATAGAAAATAGTGTAGAATCCATTAAAAATTCTGAATCAAAAAGATGGTTTGCTGTAAAAGCTTTGGAAAGAGATGAAAAAGCATTACAAGCTGTTCATATCACTGATGAAGAAAAAGCAAAAGTTGAAGAAATTGTTTCAAAAATTGAAGACGAATACGATGATGATGGTGAATCCATAATTACAGATGAAAGATATACATTCATTACTTCAGTAATTTCAGATTCTGTACAAAAAGGAAGATCGGGATTAACAACTAGTGATAAAATCGACAGGGTGGTTACTAACAGATTTTTGGCATTACCAATTTTCGTATTGATAATGATAGCCGTTTACTTTATTGCGGTAAAGGTTGTTGGTGGTCCTCCATTCCACGATTGGTGGGCAGATACTGTGATGGGAACTGCATTAGCTGATTTAGCTACAAAAGGATTAGAAGCAATCGGAACTAGCGAATGGGTAACAAGCCTTGTTGTTGATGGTATTGTTGCCGGCGTTGGTGCAGTATTGGGATTCTTGCCTTTGGTTGCAACGTTGGAATTATTGTTAGCTATTTTAGAAGATATAGGATACATGTCAAGAATCGCATTTATGTTGGATAGAATGTTCAGAAAATTTGGTTTATCTGGTAAATCATTTATTCCAATCTTAATTGGTACTGGTTGTTCAGTTCCAGGAATTATGGCAACAAGAACTATTGAAAATGAAAACGACAGAAAAATGACTATCATCGTTGCATCATTCATGCCTTGCGGTGCAAAAACAGAAATCATAGCATTATTTGCAGCAGCGATTTTCGGTCAATGGTGGTTTGCTCCATTATTGTATTTTACAGGAATTTTGGCAGTAATAATCAGTGGCCTTATTTTGAAAAAGACAAAAGCTTTTTCAGGAGAACCAGCTCCATTCGTAATGGAACTTCCTGAATATCACAAACCAACTGTTTCAAATGTTTTGCGTGTAACTTGGGATAGAACTAAATCATTTATCATAAAAGCAGGTACAATAATCTTAGTTGCATCAATTTGCGTTTGGATTTTACAAAATATTTCTGTTAAGGGAGAATTTGTTCATTTCGCTGATGATAGTACCGATACTATATTGGCGTTCATCGGAAAAATATTCGCTCCGATATTTGCTCCATTAGGATTCGGAAATTGGACTGCAACTGTAGCTTCATTCTTAGGAACTGTTGCTAAAGAAATGGTAGTCAGCGTTTACGGAATAGTTTCTGGTGTAGGTGATGATACAGGTAAAATAGCTGATTTGGTTAAAAGTAACTTCACTATAGCATCTGCTTTGAGTTTCTTGGTATTCAACCAATTAACAGTTCCTTGTTTTGCGGCAGTTGGTGCTATAAAAGAAGAAATGAATTCTTCAAAATGGACAGCATTTGCGGTTATTTATCAAATTGTTTTTGCATATTTAATATCGTTTATGGTATATCAATTCTTAAATGTGTTGGTAGTAAAACAACCATTTACAATTATGACAGCAATAGCGCTTGTAGTGTTGGTTGGAATGTTGTATATGATATTTAGAAAAGATAAATACAAAAACAATCAATCAAAAAGAGCAGTAGAATAGAGATAGAATTTTAAAGAAGGTGATTTTTTGAATATAGCTGATATAGTAGTATTATCAATAATTGTCGTAGCAATTGTGTTTGCAGTGCGTCGTATTATTAAAAAAGGTGGCAGCTGTGATTGCGGTTCCACTTCTTGCCCTCATTCCAATAATTACAATAAACAATAAAAAAAGCGTGGCCTTTAGCAGAGGTCACGCTTTGTTATTGTTCTAAACTTTTTAGGTGTAATTTGTTTTATATTTTTGAATTGTTGACAAAAATATGAATCAGATTGAAACCCAACTTCCTTTGAAATCTCGCTAACGGATTTGTCGGTGTAAGTCAAAAGCAGTAGACTTTTTTCTATTCTAAAAGTAGTCAAAATATTTGGAAGATTGCTTCCCGTGTTTTGACAAATCAATGTCGACAAATAGCTTTTGGACACGTGCAAGTGATCAGACAGAATATCCAGAGAAATCTTCTGCTCACTGTTATTGTAAATATAATCCAATGCCCTTCTGATTAATGGGTTTTCACAACCCTTTGTAAATATATTTTGGTTTGTAGTGTAATATTCTACGATTTCGTGAAGTATTTCACTGGTGTTTTCAGATTCATTATTTTCTACTTTATATAATAGTTTGTTTTTTTCATTTTCACAATATTTTAAACTTTGAGAATCGTTTATATTTTTCATCTGATTCCATGAAAATATCGCTAATAACTGAATAATTGTGTTCTTTTGGGATCTAATATTAGTTTCAGAATCTTCCCAATTTTTTAGTATTTCTTCAGCTAAATCATGTGCTTTTTTGTTTGATTTTATCTGAACAGCCTTTATTAACTTTGATTCCAATTCGAACATATACAATTCCTTTCATTTTTTGAGTGTTACGAATTAATTATATAACTAATTTGCTTGAAATTGCAAGAAATGATACATTTTTGCAATTTGATTTGATTTTAATATATAATTAATGGAGAGGTAATTATGAAAAGAATTTTAATTTTGTGTATGTGTTTGTTGTTTTTGTCGACAAAATCACTTGCGAATACGGATGTAGTTCTGGATAAAATAATTGAGAAAGACGTCTCCGATTTGTCAGAAAAATTGACAGAGGAAGTTTACGACAAAAATGCAAACTTAGTCATAGTAAATGAAAAAAAGGAAAGCGACATAATTTCGGCTTTAAGTTTTGCATATAAGAATAAGGCTGCGATGTTGCTTATTCAAAATGATGGAGCATATATAAAGAAAGAAAGTCCGATATTAAATGAAGCTAATAGGTTGAAAGCGAAAAATGTATATATCATAGGCGGACCAAAATCAGTTTCAGAAGAAATCTCTGATAATTTGAAATTGAGCGGTTTGTTGGTTACAAGAATTGATGGAAGAGATCGCGTCGAAGTGTCCAAGAATGTAATCAAAGAAAACACGAATTTGAATCCTACGGATACTTTAGTTATTAGCGATTTGTCCAATTTCAATTTTATTCAAGCAAAGATGGGTTACTATCTTAAAAATGGATATGCAATTACATTTGTACAAGGTAAGAAATTTGACGATTCAATTATAAAGTTTGCTATTGATAAGGGGATTTCAAATATTTTGATTGACCAACCGACATCTATAATAAGTAGGGAATACAATGAGAAATTAAAACAAAATGGCTTCAAGGTTATACGAAATGATTACAAATCGGTCTATGATGCAAATTATGTTCAAAACAGTGATATTAAGTATTCTAAAATTATATTTACTGAATACAAAGATATTAGAACATCTTTATTGGCATCGTATGTTAGCCTACAAAAAAATTACGTAAATATTTTAGTAAATGAAGGCAATGTAGACAAAACTACCAATAAACTTCTTACGACATCTATACAAAATGGTGTATATATCGGGAAAAAAGAAGAAAATTTCGAAAAATTAGCAAATAAATTGGATTTATACTACAAAGTTGAACAAAAATAACAGTTTTTTAATCATTTTAGCTAAAAAACTTTAAAAAAAATGGTATTTAGGGTATAATATTAGCTGGAATTTCTATTTTAAGTGAAATTAATTTAAGTTTTAAATAAAAATTAGGAGGAAAGTATGAGCGCAGTGCTTGTAAGTAAAGAAAATAATCAAGCGGTATTCACATGTGAAATACCTGCAGAAGATTTCAATAACGCAATTGAGGAAAGTTATAAAAAGAATAGATCTAAATTTAGTTTAAAAGGATTTAGAAAAGGTAAAGTTCCAAGAAAAATGTTGGAAAGAGCTTATGGTGAAGGTTTATTCTACGAAGATGCTGTAAATCTATTATTACCAGGAATTTACGAAAAAGCTATCGAAGAATTAGAATTAGAACCAGTTTCACAACCAGACATCGATCTTGACGATATTACTGAAAACAATGATGTAAAAGTAAAATTCACTGTTGATTTGAAACCAGAATTCGAATTAGGTGATTATTCTAATCTTTCAGCTGAAATCGAAGAATACAAAGTAACTGATTCTGATGTTGATTTGAAAATTAACCACGAATTAGAATCAAACGCAAGAGTTCAAGAAGTTGAAGGTAGAGAAGCTAAGGAAAATGACACTGTTTCTATCAATTTCAAAGGTTTTGTAGATGATAAAGCATTTGACGGTGGAGAAGCTGAGGATTATGAATTAGTTTTAGGTTCACACACATTTATTCCAGGATTTGAAGAACAAATCGTAGGTCACAATGTTGGAGACGAATTTGATGTTAATGTTAAATTCCCAGAAGATTACCACGAAGATTCTTTAAAAGGACAAGATGCTAAGTTTGAATGCAAAATCAATTCAATCAAAGAAAAAGTATTACCTGAATTAGATGATGAATTCGTAAAAGATGTTTCTGAATTCGATACTCTTGACGAATACAAGAAAGACATCAAAGAACACTTAGAAAAAGACAACGAACAAAGACAATTAGTTGAAAAACAAAACAAATCTGTAGAAGCTTTGATTGATGCTACTGAAATTACAGTTCCAGAATCAATGATTGACAACGAAGTAAATCGTCAATTCCAAGATTTTGCAAGAAGAGTTCAACAAATGGGCTTAAATACAGATCAATACTTCCAAATCACTAACACTTCTGAAGAAGATGTTAAAAACGAATTAAGAGCTAACGCTGAATTAAAAGTTAAGGGCGATTTGGTATTAGAAAAATATATCGAAAAAGAAGCAATTGAATCAACAGAAGAAGAATTAGATGAACAATTAAAAGAATTTGCAAAAGTATATGGACAAGATGATGAAGAAAAATTCATCGAAGAATTCAAAAATAGTCCAAACGTAGAATTCTTAAAAGAAGACATCAAGAGAAAAAAAGCTTTAGAAAAATTAGTAGAAAATACTAAATTTGAAGCAAAGAAAGCTGAAGAAACAAAAGAAGATAAATAATATTTCAATATATTAGAATTAATAATAGGAGGTTATTATTATGCCATCTTTAGTACCAATGGTTGTAGAACAAAGTAATAGAGGCGAAAGATCTTACGATATTTTCTCTCGACTTTTAAAAGAAAGAATTATTTTCGTCACAGGCGAAGTTAATGATCAGATGGCGGATCTTGTTATAGCTCAATTATTGTTCTTAGAAAGTGAAGATCCAAAAAAGGATATTCAATTATATATCAATTCACCAGGAGGTTCTGTAAGCGCAGGATTAGCGATATACGATACTATGCAATACGTTAAACCAGATGTTTCAACAATCTGTGTAGGAATGGCTGCAAGTATGGGAGCAATTCTTCTAACAAGTGGTGCAAAAGGAAAAAGATATGCACTTCCAAATGCAGACACTTTAATCCATCAACCACTTGGTGGAGCACAAGGACAAGCTAGTGATATCGAAATTCACGCTAAGAATATTTTGAAGAAGAGAGAATTATTAAACAAGATATTATCTGAAAGAACTGGACAACCTCTAGAAAAAATTGAAAGAGATACAGACAGAGATTTCATACTAACAGCAGAAGAAGCAAAAGAGTATGGATTGATAGACGAAGTTATATATACTTCTAAATAAGGAAATATTTATGCCAAAAAATGAAAATCAATATAAATGTTCTTTTTGCGGTAAATCACAAGATGAAGTCAGAAAATTAATTGCTGGACCTGGAGTATTTATTTGCGATGAATGTGTTTCATTATGTAACAGCATAATAGAAGAAGAATTCAAAGATGTAGATACTATCCAAGAAAGAATTGATTTGCCTAAGCCAATCGAAATCAAGGATGTGCTTGATGATTATGTAATCAAACAAGAAGAAGGTAAGAAAGCCTTGGCTGTTGCAGTATATAATCATTACAAAAGAATTAATTCTAATCTAATGAATAATGATGTAGAATTACAAAAATCAAATATTTTATTGGTGGGTCCAACTGGAAGCGGAAAAACACTTTTAGCTGAAACTTTAGCCAAGATATTGGATGTTCCTTTTGCTATAGCCGATGCAACTAGCCTTACAGAAGCTGGATATGTCGGAGAAGATGTAGAAAATGTAATTTTGAAGCTTATTCAAGCGGCGGATTACGATATAGAAAAAGCAGAACAAGGAATCATCTACATTGACGAAATCGACAAGATTACTAGAAAAAGCGAAAATCCTTCCATCACTAGAGATGTTAGCGGTGAAGGTGTACAACAAGCTTTGTTAAAAATAGTTGAAGGTACAATTTGTAATGTACCGCCACAAGGTGGAAGAAAGCATCCTAATCAAGAATATATTCAAGTTGATACAAAAAATATTTTATTCATTGTCGGTGGAGCTTTTGACGGTTTAGAAAAAATAATCGAAAAAAGAACAGAAACAAAATCAATAGGTTTTGGGGCAGATTTGGGAGAAAATGAACATAAGAGAATTTCTGAATTGTTCAAAGATATTAGGCCAGAAGATTTGATTAAATTTGGTTTAATTCCTGAATTTGTAGGAAGAATTCCAGTTTTAGTTACACTTGATGAACTAGATGAACAAGCTTTAATTAAAATACTTTTGGAACCTAAAAATGCAGTTATCAAACAATATCAAGAATTATTCAAAATGGATGATGTTGAGTTGGAATTTGATGAAGAAGCATTGAAAGCTATCGCCAAGTTAGCTTACGATAGAAAAACAGGTGCCAGAGGTTTGAGAACAATAATAGAAAAATCTTTGATGAATATTATGTTTGAGCTACCATCAAGACAAGACATTTCCAAAGTAATTTTGACAAAAGAAAGTGTACTAGAAGGAAAAGACCCAAAACTTGTTTTCAAAACAAATAATAAATAACACAAATAGCTCACTTTAGGTGAGCTATTTTTATCAATAGATTAAATTCGAAAGAGGAGTTTGATGAAAGAATACTATACAATATCAGAAAAGAAACTTCCAATAATCGCGTTGCGTGGTTTGTGGTTGTTTCCAAATAATATCCAACATTTTGAAGTTGGAAGAGAAGTTTCATTAAATGCTTTAAATGCTAGTTTGCTCAGAAATTCTGAGATTTTTATTTGTACGCAAAAAGATCCAATTGTAGAAAACATCACAAAAGAAGATTTTTATCATACAGGAGTTCTTGCAAGTATCAAACAAACTATTAAAATGCCAAACGGAAATGTCAGAGTTTTGGTTGAAGCTTACGACAGAGCAAAAATCGTAGACTTTGTTGAAAACGACAGTTTTTTAGAAGCAAACGTTGAAGTTATGGAATACGATAAAACAAAATATCATCCTACGGATAAATCACTGACTATGATTAGGATGATTATTTCTTCGTTTGAAAGCTTGGCAGAAATTATCAAAAAACCATTACCACAAGATTTGCTTGGGGGACTTTTAAACGAAGAAGATCCAAGTTCTTTGATAGATACAATTTCAATGCTAATTTCATTAAACGATAAGGATTCAATTTTATTATTGGAAACTTTGGATATGGATGAAAGAATTGAGTTGGTGTACAAATTTGTAATAAAAGAAATTGAATTTTTGAAGATAAAAGAAGATATCGAACAAAGAACAAACAAGGAAATATCTGACACACAAAAAGAGTATTTTCTTCAAGAACAATTGCGTCAAATCAAGATGGAATTGGGTGAAGAATACGACATTGAAGACACAGATGATTATGCAAATAGAGTAAAGAAATTAAAACTTAAAAAAGATTCTGAAGAACACGTTTTAAAGGAAATCAATAGATTATCTTCGATGAATCCAAATAATCCAGAAAGCACAGTAATCAGAAACTATATCGATCAAGTATTGGATATTCCTTGGAACAAAAAATCAAAAAGTTCGATTGATTTAAAAGTTGCAGAAAAAGTTCTAAATGATGGTCATTTTGGATTAGAAGATGTAAAGAAAAGAATTTTGGAATATTTAGCTGTTAAGAAGATGACTGGATCATTAAAAGGACCTATCCTTTGTCTAGTTGGCCCTCCAGGGGTTGGTAAAACTTCAATTGCAAGATCTATAGCTGAAGCAACTAATAGAAAATTCGTATCCATGAGACTTGGTGGCGTACGTGATGAAGCAGAAATCAGAGGCCACAGAAAAACTTACATCGGAGCAATGCCAGGAAGAATCATAACTCAATTGCAAAAAGCTAAGAAATTAAATCCAGTTTTCTTATTGGATGAAATTGACAAATTAGCATCTGATTTTAGAGGAGATCCTGCAAGTGCTTTGTTGGAAGTTTTAGATCCGGAACAAAACAGTGAATTTACAGATAATTACATCGAAATTCCAGTTGATCTGTCAGATGTATTATTTATCACTACTGCAAATTCACAAGAACAAATTCCAGATGCATTGTTAGACAGAATGGAAGTTATCAGAGTTACAAGTTATACAGATTATGAAAAATTTGAAATAGCTAACAGATATTTGCTTCCACGTCAATTAAAAGAAAATGGAATGGACAAATCCCAATTCCACATCACAAGAGATGCTATCTATACGATTATAAACAACTACACAAGAGAAAGTGGAGTAAGAGAGCTTGAAAGAAATATTGGAAAAGTAGTCAGAAAAGCCGTTGTTAAAATCGTAAGAGATGATGTTAAAAAAGTTGTCGTCAACAATAAAAATCTAGAAAAATTCTTGGGATCAAAATTAGTTTTAGATGATGAAATTCCAAGGGAAGACACAATTGGAGTTGTGAATGGTTTAGCGTGGACACAAGTTGGTGGAGTTATCCTTACAATTGAAGCTAATGTGATGGACGGTAGCGGCAAAACACAACTTACAGGAAAACTTGGAGATGTAATGAAAGAATCTGCAATGGCTGCAATTTCATACATCAGAAGTAACCAAGAGGATTTGGGTATAAAAGGAGAATTCTACAAAGAAAAAGATATTCATATTCATGTTCCAGAAGGTGCTGTTCCAAAAGATGGACCATCAGCAGGTGTTACAATGGTTACAGCGCTAGTAAGTGCATTGACAGGAAGAAAAGTAAAACACGATTTTGCAATGACTGGAGAAATCACACTTACAGGAAGGGTATTGGCAATTGGTGGTGTCAAGGAAAAAGTATTGGCTGCTCATAGATACGGAATTAATAAAGTTTTCTTGCCAAAAGAAAACAAAAGAGATATCCAAGATATCGATCCAAAAATCAGACAAAAAATCAAATTCTATTTTACAAGTAATGTTAAAGAAATTTTGGATGAGGTACTAATCTAATGAAAATAGGCGTAATTAGCGATACTCATGGTTCTTTGGAAAACACACGAAAAGCTCTGGAAATTTTAAAAGATTGCGACACGATTTTGCATTTGGGAGATGTTTTGTATCACGGACCACGCAATGCTCTTCCAGAAGATTACAATCCCAAAGATTTGGCAGTTATTTTCAAATCTATGGATAATGTGATATATACAAGAGGAAACTGCGATAGTGATGTGGATCAAATGGTTATTGAACACGATTTGACACAAAAACATAGAATCATAAATATTGGCAAATTTAGAATTTTCACAATTCATGGATACGAGGAAGATGAAGAAAAGAGAATTAGAATTGCTAAGGCCAATAATTGTGATATCGTAATAACAGGACACACTCATGTAAAAGTTTTGGAAGATAAAGAAGGCGTTATTTTGTTAAATCCAGGTAGTCCTTCTATTCCAAAAGACGGTGTAAAATCAGTTGCAATAATAGATGATGATGAAATCAAACTTATAGATATAGACTCAAACAAAGTTTTGTCATCTTTGAAAATATGAAGTCAATTAACTCAGAATTGAGTTGATTGACTGTTTAGTTAGGAAGTGAAAAAATGATTCTAATAGGCGCAAAAGACATAGAAAAATCTTTCTTAGATAAAAGTATCTTAGAAAATGTTACTTTTAATATTAACGACAATGATAAAATTGGAATCATAGGAATAAATGGTGCTGGTAAATCCACTTTGTTTAATATTTTGACAGGAGAATTGTCTAAAGACGGTGGAGACTTGTTCATCAAAAATGATATGAAAATAGGATACTTGAAGCAACATAATTCATTCGATTCGACTAATACTTTGTACGAAGAATGCTTGAGCGTTTTTTCAGAAGTATTGAGATTGGAGAACAAACTTCGAGAATACGAAAATCAAATGAAGGATACCGAAGATTTGGAAGATTTGATGAACAAATACCACAGAGATTTGGAAAGATTTGAATCAATGGGAGGATATCTCTACGATTCTGAAATCAAAGGCACACTAAAAGGTTTGGGATTTTCGGATGATGATTTGGATAAAAATGTCACTAATTTCAGTGGTGGTCAAAAATCTCGAATAATGCTCGCAAAACTTCTTCTACAAAAATGTGACGTATTGTTACTAGACGAGCCTACCAACCATTTGGATATCAAAGCTATCGAGTTTTTGGAAACTTTTCTGAAAAATTACAAGGGCGCTTGTGTGATAATTTCTCACGATAGATATTTCTTAGATGGAATTGTAAATAGGATTTTTCATATGGAAAATAGAACCATAAAAACGTACGAGACAGATTACACTGGTTTTATGAAACAGAGAAAAATCTATATGGATATCCAACGAAAGACTTACGAAAATCAACAACGTGAGTACAAAAGACAACTTGAAATCGTTGAAAAATACACTAGCACTGATAATGCGAAGAAGAATAAACAAGGACAATCCAGAAAGAAACTGTTGGATAAAATGAAGCTTATGGATAAGCCAACGTATGATGATGGAACTTTTGGAATTAAATTCAAAATATCTTCACCAAGCGGCAAGGACGTTTTGATGGTTGAAGATTTGTCAAAAAAAATCGACGACAAGCTTATTTTTGAGAATTGTAACTTAGATATATATAAGGAAGAAAGAGTAGGACTTATTGGAGCAAATGGAGTTGGCAAAACGACTTTATTCAATATTATAACCAAAAAATTAAAACCAACTTCTGGAAAATTCAGATTAGGTTCCAATGTAAACATCGGATATTTTGACCAAGAACAGATGTATTTGAACGATAAAAACACAATTATAGATGAAATTTGGGACGAATATCCTAAAATGACTCACTACGAAATCAGAAGTGCTCTTGCTATTATGAATTTCGTGGGAGACGATATTTTCAAACTTATTGAAGATTTGAGTGGTGGAGAAAAGGCGCGTGTATCTTTGCTGAAGTTGATGCTTTCAAAATCAAACTTTTTGTTACTGGACGAACCTACTAACCACTTGGACATTGACTCAAAGGAAAGTTTAGAAGATTCTCTGATAAATTACGAAGGTACTGTTTTTGTAATTAGCCACGATAGATACTTCTTGAACAGAGTTTGTGATAAAATCATTGTGTTGGAAAAAGATAAAACGACTACTTTCCTTGGAAATTACGATTATTATCAAGAGAAAATCAATGATTTAAAAGTGGATAAAACAGAGGAAAGTTTGAACAAAACTGCAGCTTTGAAAGAAAAGAAAAAACAACGTGCTATCACAAATAATCTTAAAAAACTGAGAAAACAAATTGAAACGATTGAATCGAATATAGATAAAATTGACGAACGAATCAAAGAAATTGAAGACCTGTTTTGTCAAAATGATATTTACGATGATCCTCAAAAAATTCTTCAATTAAATGAAGAACTGGAACATCTTAACGCTGACAAAAATTCTTTGTATTCAGATTGGGAAGATAAACAATTGGAATACGAAGATTTTGATAAAAATTAAGGAGGGAAAACTTGGATTTTTTAGAAAAAAGATTTCGTCTATCTGAGAGAAAAACAGATGTAAAGACGGAATTAATGGCGGGATTTACTACATTTATGACTATGAGTTATATCTTGGCAGTCAATCCTCAAATGTTAAGTGAAACTGGAATGGACAAGGGCGGAGTTTTTACAGCTAGTGTAATTGCAAGTATTATTGCGATGATTTGCATGGCTTTCTTAGCCAACTTGCCATTTGGTTTGGCACCAGGTATGGGACTTAATGCATTTTTTACATTTACAGTTGTTAAAACATTAGGCTATACTTGGCAATTTGCTTTGACTGCAGTATTTTTGGAAGGTATTGTATTTTTAATTCTTTCATTATTTAAAGTAAGAGAAATGATTTTTGATGCGATTCCAATTAATTTGAAAAAAGCAGTTAGCTGTGGAATTGGCCTTTTCATAGCGCTAGTTGGTTTGGTAAATTCAGGAATTATTTTGCAAGGTGAAGGTACTGTTTTACAATTGGGAAATCTCTTGAGCAGAGAAAGCGTAGTATTTATTGTAGGATTATTCATTATCGCTTTACTTTTGGCTAGAGAAATCAAAGGTGCGTTGATGTATGGGATTTTGGCTTCTACGATTTTAGCTTTAATTTTGGGAGTGTCAAAATACCAAGGCGGATCTCCAATAACATTGCCACCATCAATAGCTCCAGTAGCTTTTAAAATACAATTCGATAAAATATTTACTTTTGATATGTTCACTGTAGTATTCACATTCTTATTTGTAGATATTTTCGATACAGTAGGAACTTTGGTTGGAGTTAGTGCAAAAGCTGGTATGTTAGATGAACAAGGAAAATTAAAAGAAGCATCCCCTGCATTATTAGCAGACGCGATTGGAACAACAACGGGAGCTCTACTTGGTACAAGTACAGTAACTACATTTGTTGAATCGGCATCAGGAGTTGCAGAAGGTGGAAGAACTGGTCTAACAGCTTTGTCAACAGCATTCTTTTTCTTCCTAAGCTTATTCTTGTTCCCTGTATTTGGAATGATTCCTGCACAAGCAACAGGACCTGCATTGGTAATCGTAGGATTATTTATGCTTAGCTCAATCAAAGAAATTGACTTTTACGATTATTCAGAAGCAATTCCTGCATTTATAACAATAATTGCGATGCCATTTTGTTATTCAATTGCAGAAGGAATTTCTTTTGGAATGATAAGCTATGTTTTAATAAAATTATTAGCAGGAAAAAGAAAAGATATTTCTATTTTGATGTATATCTTGGCAATAGTATTCGTTTTAAGAATAATTTGGCCTTTATTTTAAACATTAAATAAAAATAGTAGTGCATGAAAAATGCGCTACTATTTTTTTGTTCAAAACTATTTCATAATTTAAAATTAAGTGTTATACTTTTATTGTAAACGATAACATAATTAAAGAAATCACATAGAATTATGAAATTAATTGTTATAAAATCAAATAATTTAGGCAATAAAAAGAAGAAAAATAAAATAAGGAGGTTATAAATATAAGTAAAACGTCTTCTTTTTAAAAATAAAATTAAAGGAGTAAAAATATGAAGAAATTTAGCAAAAAAATATTAATGCTTTTAATGGCAATCGTAGTTTTAGTAACACCTACTTTTACAGTAGCAGTAAGACAAGAAGTACACAACAATAGAAACTATAATTGGTATATAGATCAAGGAAATACTGGCTGGGCTAGTAACTCAAATTGTGGTCCATCTTCAAGTGTAATGGTCGAAAAATGGTTCAATAGAAATACAATCGCGACAGCAGCAGGAGCAAGAGATCGTTATCCTATGCAAGGTGGATGGTGGTCAACAAACACTGTATCACAATATTTGAATGATCAAAGAATTCCAAATCGTACAATTGTATACAATGGAGAAGATACTTTGACAGATATATTGGATAATGGAAATATTGCAATTGTTTGTGTGAATACTGGATTTATTTCATTTAATAATAACAACAATTCAAACATCGGTAGATTTTACAACTACCAAGGAGGACATTTCTTAGTTGTAAAAGGATACACTCATATCAATAATAGATTGTATTTTGAAGTTTACGATCCAAACAATTGGGGAGAAATGTACTTTAATGGACAACCAAAAGGAAAAGACAGATTATACGCTGCAAATGAATTATCACAATCAATTTTTAGATGGTGGGGAAATATTATAGTAATAGGATAAGAATGAGAGCCTTGAAATTAATTTTTCAAGGCTTTTTTTAATTCACATTTTATTTATAGATTTTTCCTATAAGTAATGCTTGTTCTATTGAATAATCCTATAAATCAGAAAATAGTTTAGTTTGATGTTATAATGAAGATGGTGATAAATATGTATTATGTAGGAATTGATATAGGTTCAACTGCTTCAAAGGTAGTTGTTTTAGATGATTCAAAAAAAGAAATTCTTTTCAAAAAAGTTATGCCAACGGGCTGGAGTTCTGTTGAAACAAGTAAAACTATAAAAGAATGGCTAGAATCAAATGGAGTAAACGAAGATAATAGCAAAGTTGTCGCTACAGGATACGGAAGAGTTTCTGTTCCATTTGCGGACAAAGTCGTTACAGAAATAACATGCCATGCAAAAGGAGCAAGTTTCTTCAACGATACTGATATGACTATTATCGACATTGGAGGACAAGATACAAAAGCCATAAGTTATAAAAATGGTATGGTGGAAGATTTCATCATGAATGATAAGTGTTCTGCTGGTACTGGGAAATTTTTGGAAGTAATGGCAAACCGTCTTGGTGTTGGACTGGACGAAATGTTTGATTTGGCAAGAACTGGAAAAGATGTGAAGATTTCATCAATGTGTACGGTTTTTGCTGAAACAGAAATCATTTCATTAATTGGAAAAGGCACACCAAAAGAAGATATTGCTTGTGGTGTAATTAATTCTATCATTAATAAAGTGAAGACTTTGGTTCACAGACTTCCTGCTACCGATTATTATTTCTTAACTGGAGGTTTTTCGGGGAATGATTATATGACAGAACACTTGTCACAACTTTTGTCGGCAACCGTAGAAACAAATGAAAACGCGAGATTTGCAGGAGCGATAGGAGCAGCAGTCTTGGCAAGATAATGGATTATTTAGATATTAGAAAAAACGCATATATTGATGCACTCACTTTGAGAGAATCAACAACTGTTGTTTCATTGTGGGGCAGAGTTCCATGGGAAATCGTTGAGAGTTTTGGAGTTACAACAGTGTATTCTTATGGAATGGACAGGGAAGTCACAGAAGGTTATTCGGATAATAATTACTGTGATATGTTGAATTCTTCTTTTGCTTATTTGGAACTTGGAAGATGTCCTTTTATGTTTAGTTCATCGTTTTTCATAGTAGATGATAGTTGCAAAATTCGCTACGAAACTTTGAAAAAGAAAACTGACAAAGATGTTTTCGTGTACAAATACAGGGATTATAAATCTTTGATTGAGTATCTGGAAGACAAATTAGACAAAAAATTTGACGAAGAAAAATTTAATGATTTAATTGCAAAATCCAGAGAAATCTCATCTCTTATATTCAATCTCAGAAAATGCGATATTGATGAGAGAAGAATATACGAGGTGGAATATTTCTCAAAATTTATCTTCGACATCGACAAAAGAATAGAATTCATCAAAGAACATATAGATGATTCTTTTAGGGATAAATCATCTGTAAAACTTCAGGCAGCAGCTGGAGTGTACAAAAAATTTGATCAATTAATCAAAGAAGGCTATTTTTGTGAAGGCGAATATCACGATATTTTTACAAAAAAAGGGTTTGAATACATAGATGAAAAGTACAAGCAATTCGATTTCAAACCAGATTATGTGATACGTAACTGTAGCCAATTTGATTATGATGATAATGTAATTACTTACTAGGGGGTATAAAAATGGCAGATTACAGAAAAATGTGGGAAGATTTAGGAATGGATGTCGATCAACACGACGTTTTGTGTGAAGTTTTACCACAAGCATTTGGTGATGTATATTTATCACAAGAAAATAGACCAGAAAAAATGGATTATTTCAACATGGTTGTTGCAGAAATCCACGGGATTAGACCAGCTGAATTAATCGAATTCCAAAAAAACGGCGGAAAAGTTGTAGGAACATTCTGCATTCACGTTCCTGACGAAGTAGTATTTGGATGCGGAGCTATAAATACTGGTTTGTGCTCAGGATCTCAATTCTGGGTACCAGGTGGAGAAAAATATCTTCCAACTGCTACATGTCCACTAATCAAGGCATCTTTGGGTGCTAGATTTGAAAAAACTTGTCCATTCTTCAGACTTGCAGATTTATTCGTCGGAGAAACAACTTGCGACGGCAAGAAAAAAGCATGGGAAATCATGTCAAAAGATGCTCCAATGTACATCTTTGATTTGCCACAAATGAAACGAGACAAAGACGTTGAATTCTTTAAAGATGAAGTTTATAGATACATAGACAGAATCGAAGAATTAACTGGCAACAAATTAACTCCAGAATCTCTTCATGATGCGATTGTTTTAATCAACAATAAAAGACGTGCAATGCAAAGATTGTGGGAATTCCGTAAATTAGACAATGTTCCAATCAGTGGTAAAGATTGTTTATTGATTTCTCAAATCGCATTCTACGATGATCCAACTAGATTTGCACAAAAAGTTAATGAATTGTGTGATGAATTGGACAAGAGAAAAGAACAAAACGTAAGCGTATACAAAAAAGGCGCTACAAGATTAATGTTAACAGGAACTCCATTGTCTATTCCAAACTGGAAACTACACCACATCATTGAATCAAGTGGAGCAGCTGTTGTATGTGAAGAAATGTGTACAGGTTCAAGATATTTCGAATTAACTGTAGATGAATCCGGCAAAACTATGGACGAAATGGTTGATCACTTAACAGACAGATACATGAAAGGTATTAACTGCGCATGTTACACTCCAAACACTGAAAGAGTTGACGACATCATCAGACTTGCAAAAGAATACAACGTTGACGGTGTAATCGATGTTAACTTAAAATTCTGTAACATTTACGATACAGAAGGTCACATTGTAGAAAAAGAACTTAAAGACCACAACATTCCAGTATTGGGAATTGAAACTGATTATACAGACGAAGACAGCGAACAATTGAAGACAAGAATTGAAGCATTCGTTGAAATGATTGAAAATGGCAGATAAAATGAACTACATCTTGTTCAAAGATGTGGCAAATGGACAAAAACTTTACGATTTAATCAAAGAAAATTCTATAAAAGCTACGATTGCACCGACACCAAGAGTTTTGGATGTGTGTTGTGGGATTTCTATATTGTACGATAACTTGGAAGACAAACCCAAAATCGAAAAAATCATAGAAGAAAACAACATCGAAATCAAGGGCTTTCACGAAATAGAACGAGACATTAATCCTAACAGGATGAAGTTTCTGTAAATTGTAAAATCAAAAGAGCACACGCAGTGCTCTTTTTTGATGCTTGTGAAATGCTTAAATATGGTAAAATAGTAGTAGTAATAAAAAGGAGAATAAAATGAGAGCTGGAATTTTTCAATTTATGAATGATGCTGTTAAATTAATTAATAGTCGTTACAAATTCATAAACTTTGTTGCAGAAGAAACAAAAGAGTTTTTTAGTAAAGTTTTTGAAACAAACGAAGATGTTATTAATATTAACGCACGTGTAAAAAAAGAAGACAGCATCAAAGAAAAAATACTAAAACAAAATTATTATATAAAATGTAAAGACGTAGAGGAAGTGTTCAATCTATTTCCAGATTTAATTGGAGTTAGAATAGAATGTCGTTTCAACGAAAATGAAAAAGATTTGTACGAATATTTGAAAAGACTTTTTTATTACAAAGATGAAGACGGCTATTATTATTCTAAGTATGATATGAGAATCAGACTTAACCTAGATCAACCACAACCACAAAAACAAAAAAACGGGTTTGAAATTTATAAAATTGACGCTATTTTTGTGGAAAACGACGATATGAAAATCAATTTTGAAGTGCAAATCAAATCCATGGTTAATGTGTTCTGGGGAGAGGTAGATCATTCGATTTTATACAAAAATTCAAACTACGTTATGACAGAAGATTTGATACGTGATGTAATGTATTCAATCAAAAACAACCTTACAATTATCGACAAACAACTCAACAGTGTTTACAAAAAAATGATGACAGTAGAATCCAACGAAGATGATGCTACAAGACAACAATTTAAAAGCATCATAACAAAAATGATTCACGATGGATACATGCTTAAATTAAAATACAATTTAGGTTTTGTAATAGATATGAGAAATATTGCAAATGTAGTAAGCGATTATTTGTTTTCAATAATGGATGTTTTGGAGAAAAAACAATACGAAGAAAGATTGATCGACATATTAAACAAAGTCAATGCCATAAGTAACAAGCCAATTAGTTTTGGTGAATTGTATGATTTTTCGGATATGGAATTTGGAGATTACATTCACACTTCATTTGCACAGGGACTTAACAGCAGATTGGACAAGGACTTCAACTGGAATTTCTGTTTGTCGATATTATTTGCGCTTGATGACAGAGAAAACAACGAAATTTTTATGGATTTTGTGTATTATGTAATATATTCCATAAAAAAAGTCATCGAAAAAGAAATCAGCAACTGCAACATCAACCAAACTTACCAAGATATTTTGACGGATAAATTAATGAAAGAAAGCATAAAATATTTGACAGAGTCGTATAATATTAATAATTTTTCACAAAATTCATTCGAAATAATAGGAGAAATCGTAGAAGAATTTGTAAAAGATGTGGAAAGCGTCGAAGACATTGAAAAACTAGACTTTTTAGCATTGAGAAACAAATTCTTGGAAAAATTTGAAGGAATCAAAAATGAAGATTAGATGTGGAACTGATATTCTAAGAGTTTCACGAATTGAAAACATAAAAAATTTGGATAAATTTATGCGAAAAGTCTTTACTGAACGAGAAATTTCGTACATTGAATCGAAAAATCGTAATTATGAGACGATTACAGGGATGTTTTGTATGAAAGAAGCAGTGTCAAAAGCTTTGAAGACTGGAATTGGTAAAATGAGTTTTATGGATGTAGAGTCTATACATGATGACGGTTTAGTTGTAAAATTAAATACAGATAAATTTCCAAAAGTTTTAGATATTGATGCATCTATTTCTCACGATGAAGAATACGCAATAGCAATGTGTGTGTTGATGTTGGAGGATTAAAATGGATTTTACAATAAAAAAACGCGACCCTTTTTCCAATAAAGGAAACTACGGAAGAGTCTGCATAGTTGGTGGTTCGAACGGAATGTGTGGAAGCGTCTACTTGGCAAGCATGGCAGCACTTCGTTGTGGTAGTGGATTGGTGTACACAATTGTCCCTGAAATTATCTCGGAAATCATGCAAATTAAATCCGTTGAGAATATAATACTTCCACTTAAATGTGACGATAAAAAATTGAGTAATAATTCTATTTCTCAAGTTTTAGAATATATTTTCAATAAAAACTGTGTCGCAATTGGTTGTGGCATGGGAAAAGATGAATTAAATTATGAATTGATAAAAGCCGTACTCAAAAACTTCCATAAACCAGTTTTGATAGATGCTGATGGATTAAACTCAATAAAAGATTTCTGTGAACTAGAATTTGAAGATTATTCAGTTGCCATAACTCCACATCCATTGGAATTTAGTAGACTTTCGGGATTGGACGTGGATTATATCAATCAAAACAGAGAAAAAGTTGCATCAGATTTTTCAAAAAAACACAAATGTATCGTAGTTCTCAAAGGTCACCACACAATTGTTGCAAAAAATGATGAAATTTATGTAAACAATACAGGAAACGCCGGAATGGCAACAGCTGGAAGTGGGGATTGTTTGTCTGGAATTATTGCAAGTTTTATGCACAACACAGATGTGTTCGAAGCTTGTAAATTGGGAGTGTACATTCACGGACTAGCTGGAGATTTTGCAAAACAAAAAATAGGAGAGGACAGCATTATTGCATCGGATATTATTAGAAATTTACCGGAAGCGATTAATGCTTGTAAGGAGAAATAATGTTTAAATATCAAAGTTATTTGAAGGTTGATTTGGACAAATTAAAACACAATTACAAAGAAATCAAAAACATAAGCAATTTAGTCAAAATGTGTGCCGTAGTTAAGGCCAATGCTTATGGACAAGGCGCAGCATTTATTACAAAAGAATTGGAATATTTGGGAATAGATTACTTTGCAGTGTCCAATATAAATGAAGCCTTGGAACTTCGTAAAAATGGAATATTCAAACCAATTATGATTTTAGGATACATTTCCAATGAAAACATTGAAGTCGCCATCAAAAACAATATCGAATTAACAGTTTACGATTATGAAACTGCAGTTGAGATCAATAACGTTGCAAAAAGTTTGAATAAAATATGCAAAGTTCACATCAAAATCGACACAGGAATGACAAGATTAGGATTTCAAATTAGACTTGACAAAGATAAATGCTTGGAAGAAATATTCAAAATTTATAAAATGGATAATGTAGTGTTGCAAGGAATTTACAGTCATTTTTCAGATGCTGATAGCGAAGATTATTCCTATACCAAAGAACAATACAATACATACATTGGTTTTATGATTGATGTGGAAAACAGAGGAATTACTGTTCCAATAAAACATATAGCAAATGATGCAGGAGCGATAATTCACGGATATTACTTGGATATGATAAGATGTGGAATCGGACTTTACGGATATCACGCATCAGATTATGTAAGAGAAAATTCTAGGCTAAATCTGGAAGAAATATCTTCGCTTTACACAACAGTGTCAATGATTAAAACAGTTCCAAAAGGAACAGACATCGGATACGGAAGAACATTCACGACAAACTCTGAAACAGTAGTTGCAACAGCGACAATAGGTTATGCTGACGGTTATCCTTTGGAATTATCCAACAAAGCATATGTGATTATCAACGGCAAAAAAGCAAAAATTTTGGGAAAAGTCTGCATGGACCAAATTATGATAGATGTATCTTTCATTAGAGATGTAAAAGTTGGCGACAAAGTTTTGTTGTTCGGAAAAGATGACATGGGAGAAATATCATTGTATGATTTGGCGGAAATGGCAAACACAAATGTCTATGAGCTTTTGTGTAGAGTTACAATGAGAATTCCTAGAATTTACACTAGAAATGGGAAAATCGTAGAAGTGTGCGACTATTTACAAAAAATCAACTAATCTTAGCCCAGCTTTTAAGTTGGGCAAGTTTATTATATTGATTTCTTGAAGTGTTTTGGATATAATAAAAATAGTTCTTAAAATAGCGAAGAGTTTATAGGGTGAGTTTATGAAAGTAAAAAGAGGAGACATATTTTACGCAGACTTAAGCCCTGTTGTTGGATCTGAGCAGGGTGGTGTAAGACCTGTCGTTGTTGTTCAAAATGATGTGGGAAACAAATACAGTCCAACCGTAGTCATAGCAGCTATTACTTCACAAATAAATAAAGCGAAATTACCAACACATGTTGCAATAGAACGATCCAAGTACGGTTTACCGAAAAATTCAGTTATTTTAGCTGAACAAATAAGAACTATTGATAAAAAAAGGCTTCGTGAAAAAGTAGGTAGCTTTGATGATAGAGTTCTGATAAAGTTGGATGAAGCTTTAAAAATATCTGTGGGTATATAATCTAAACTACATATTTTATAAAAAAGTTATCAAATTTGATTTGGTAGCTTTTTTTGTATATAATTTAAGCTATGGAAAATTATGATATTTTTAGATTAAATAACTTTTTAATATACAAAAAAACAGGAACAGATGGATTAAGCATCTACGATTGGAACAAGAAAAAATTCGCATTCAAAAACGAAAATAGCGAACAAGAACTTCTTAAAATTAACGACATATACATCAACGACAGAAATAGTGACATCGAACTTATCGACCTGGTGGAACGTGAACAAGAAAATTCATTTTCTTCAGTTGTGAATTACTACAGCGATATGAGCGAAGTACAACTTCACAAAAAGACGATATTATATCTAATTAAAGACAAAGATTTTGATATGTTACAAGATTTGTTCGACAAAATCGAAGATGATCAATCATATTCTTATCTATTCGTATACGCAATCAAAAAACTAATACAATATGGAAATAGTCCATCATTATTAAAAGGAAAAATCCAATTAACAGAAGAAAACCAAGAAATAGTCACAACGTTATCCATAAGCATGATATCAGATGCTTTGATAAAATACTTTGATTATTTCAAAAAATTCTTCATCTTCACATCCAATTACGTCTTCACAATAGATGTAAGAACTTATATACTTATGAATTACATGACCAAATTCATAGCAAAATGGAGAGAGTTTCTATACAAATACTCAAAAGTCGACGACAAAGAATCCACATTTAAATTAATCAACGATTACGTAATCATGCTTTCACAAAGCTTGGACAATGATAATTACTCAATTGAAATGGAAAAAGAAATCATATCAGAAACCAAGAAATATTTGAACGAAGAAGATTATACAAATGTGTTCAAAAACTTGTCATCAATACATGATTCGTATTATTTTATACTATTCGTAGAAGAACTTATTAAACAAGACAAAGACAAAACATTTGAAAAAGTATGGGAAATTTATCGAAAGAGATTAAAAAGCACATATAAAGATAAAAAATACATGAATATTGTCATGGAAATCAAATCATTTGAAGCTAGAAACGATGACTTGTATCAATATTTAAAGAAAAACATAGAGAAAACATTCAAAAAAAGAACAAAGCTATTAGAAATATTAAAATTCGTGGATACATTGGATTTTAAATAAAATATTAGAGATTGAACAGGGACATTAAGAAAAATATGTCCCTGTTTTTATGTCATAATATAATTTCAAAAAAAATAGTTTGTCTTAAAAAACAAATACTTATAGATTTTTCAAATAAATGAAATAAATTAGCAAAAGTGGATAATATCCATATTTGATTATTAAGGAGCATCTAAATTATAAACAAAAGAACAAAAACTAATCCGTATCAATCTTTATATATTAGAACATCAAATAAATAAACTGTTGACAAAAAAATCAATAAAAGATAATATGAATTAATAGCAAGACTTTAATTTAAATATTATGAAAACGTTACGCAGTTTAATTCTATACTAAAAAAACAAAAAAATATCATTTAAACTAATATCGACAAATTAGAAGTCAAATATCAAATAAATTGTAATTTTTATGTTTTAATATAAAAAGGAGTGAAAATTATCGTGAAAAACAATAGGGAAAGAGAACACATTTGTATAAGTTATAAAAAGAAAAAATTAATTAGCTTTATTACTAAAACAATACTTAGTTTAATTTTCTTAACTTTTTGCTCAGGATTTACATATTCGAATAATGTACAAGAAGTACCTTATTATATACATAAAAATATTAAAGAAGGAAATATCAATTCAGAAGACAAAATTACTATTGACTCAAAAAGCAAAATATCACAAGAAGAATATGAAAAAACTATAAAAGATGTAGAAAACTTTTTGAAAGAAAATCATGTTATTTTTAATAATACGTCCAGAGAGGAATTTTCGACAGAATGCGACAAATTTATTAAAAATAGAAAAGAACATACAATAGTAAATACTATATTAGATTTGAAGATACTGACATCTAGCTTAAAACAAGGTCATGTTGGGATTAAAGATAATTATTTTACAGAAATTTTGCCAATAAAACTATTTAAGTATTCTGATGGAGTGTTTATTACTGAATGTCCTAAAAATTATACAGATATACTAGGAAGCGAACTTTTAGCAATAAATGATATTTCAATAGAAGAAGTTAAAAGTAAATTATTTAAGTATGAGTATGGAGAAAACCAAAATTTTAGAGATATAAGTGCAACTGTTTACTTAGTGAATCTTGATATGTTAAAGAGAGAAAGCATAGTAAAAGGACAAGAAGTACAATTAAAAATGAAGAAAAATGGTAAAATATTATACAAAAATATTAATCCATTAAAAATTGAAGATTGGCAATATGGTAAAGTTGATTCAGATTATTCGGGCATGTACTTTATAGATGTAAAAAAAATGAATGAAAAGATGAAAAACATTGATCATACAACTATTAGACCACTAAAGATAATAAATCAAACTGAAAAAAATTTTTATGCTACAGTAAAAAATAAAAATTTAATAATTTATTATAATTTATGTTCGGATAATGCAGAATTCAACATGCACAGTTTTTCAAAAGAAATAAATGAAAAATTACATAAAATTAAGCCTTCAAAAATCATTATTGATTTAAGATTTAATGGAGGAGGAAGAAGTGAATTATATCATCAAATATTAAAAGAATTGGAATTTTATCAAATATTAAATCCAGAGACGAAAATAAAAATATTAGTAGGTAACTTCACATATTCGGCATCAGGATTTGCGACAATAGAAACAATGAGAACACTAGATAATGTTGAAATAATAGGTGGAGATTCAGGATTTACAATTAAAACTACTACTGGAGTTGATAGTCTGTTTTATATAAAAAATCTTAGAACTTATTGCCAGTATGCTGCAAGATTCATAGATGTTCAAAATTACGAGAAGGAAGATGTATTTAAGCACAATTACAAAAATTATGATTACAAGAATGATATGCTTACACCAGACTTCCATGCAGAACAGTCATTTGCAGATTATATGATAGGAAATGATCCAGCGATGAATTATGCACTTAGAGATGAGGGAGACAATTCGTTATTTAATAAAATGAAGTCTATTATTGATTAATTAAAACAGGTAGTTGGAGAATAATATTGTCTAAAAATAAATCTGCCGAAACGGCATAAAATTCAAGGAGAGAAGAATATGAAAATTTTAATGGACGGTAGAAATTACGGAGTAGGAACAAGTGGAAGTGGAGTTTGTAGCATAAACGAAGCTTCTTGTTGGAATAACAAATGCAACTATTATCGAACTTTAGTATGCGTCCCAGAATTATAATAAAGGTAATGGATATGTTGCAAAGACAGACGTTAAGTAAAATGATAAAGTTAGCAGTGGTTATGATTTTTTTTATAACCACTACTAGTTTTGTTAAGCAGGACGAAATTATAACAAATAGTCAACAGGACTTAATTGATTTACGCAGCACTAATAATATTGAAGAATATGATTCTAGTGTAATTAAAGTTAATGATCCAATTAGTTCAGAAAAGTATAAGAATCAGGTAAGATGTATAAGAGATTTTATGATTGATAATCATGTTTATTATGAAGCACAAAACATTGATGAAATTACAAATTCGTATAATAAACTATTAAATGATTCACAAAATAAAACTGTTCTGGATCTAAGTCTTGATTTGATGAAGGTAATTTCAAAATATAAACAAGGGCATGTTTCTTTAAATGCAGTATATACTGCACGACCATCAGTTGTTATTCAAAAAATTAATGGGAAATATTACATAATTGGTACTACAGATAAATATAAGAACTTAATAGGATCAGAAGTCATAAGTATTAATAATATTAAGATTAAAGATGTTTTAGACAGATTAGAAGATTATGCGATTGGGGAAAATGAAAGTTTGAGAAATTGTACTAAAAATTCATTCTTGAATAATCATGAAATATTGAAAAAAGAAAATGTGATGACAGAAACAAAGAATATTTACGAATTAAAAACTGGAGATAAAATAATAAAATTAGATATACCTTTTGAGGAGTCAAAAGATTTTATAGTTAGTAAATTAAAGATTAATGGAAGAAAAACTGATTTATTGAAGTACAATCAGAAAACTGACAAAAATGAAGAATATAATATTACTAAACCATTATCATATCCAGTAGATGTAAACAGATTACATTATATTGAAACAAAAGAAAACAATTTAATTCTTAGATATAATTCCTGCACAGAAAATGATAATTATAAGATTGAAAAATTCACTAAGGATGTCTGCGACAAATTAGATAATAACAATTTTTCAAATATAATCATAGATTTAAGATATAACTCCGGAGGAAATTCATCATATATTTTCGATATCTATAGAAAAATGTTGGCATATCAAAGAGCAAATCCTAAAACCAAAATAAAAGTTCTAGTAAGCGATGAAACTTACTCTGCTGCAGGAGATTGCGCTTTGCTATTTGTAAAGAATTTTCATAATGTTGAAGTCATAGGAAAAGATAGTGGATTTCCGGTATTAACATCAGCTGGAAATGTGGAAGGGTTATATACAAGAGATACTTATATTGGAATAAATTACTGCACAACTGTTTTTAGACAACACTATGAATATGTAGATTCATATTTGTTTAATTATATGAACTTTGATTTTGACAGGAATACAATGACACCAGACTTCCATGCCGAGAAATCCTACGCTGATTACATGATAGGAAATGACCCTGCAATGAATTATGCGTTGAGAGAGGAGGGCAATAGTTCTTTGCTTGATAAAATAAAAGGACTATTTAATTAGATTTTTCTAGGAAATATGAGAAGCTTCAAAAACCACATGAATTGAAATTCAATTTTGTGGTCTTTTTGCTTGTTGATAATTATTTTTTATTACTTTATTTCCTGTTGATTTAAATTTAATGATGTTTTAATACTACATATTATTGTAATATTTATTAAAATATATGTTAAAATATAGATAAGAGTTAATGAGGTAAAAAACTAAAACGTAAAAAAAGTAAGAAAGCAATCACTGTGAAACACTTGTAATTACTTTTAGTGAAATACCAATAACAGGAGGAAACTATGCTTAAATATTTACATAAAAAACTAATCAGAAGCAAAACATATTTTTTCGTGATTTTATTATCGTTAATAATGTGCTGCGCAACCTTATTTTTACAAATGCAAAAGTCAACATATTATGAGCTAGATAGAATAAAAGAAATGGAATCCAGCACTGATAGTTTGATTGCTTATTTTTTGAAAAACAAAAGAAGTGGCAATAAAATAAATCCAAAGTTAAGCGTCGAAGAAAACGAAAAAATATATGACACAGAATTAAAATATTATGGAAAGTTATCGGATAATTTGTACGAGATAGACAATTTTATGTCGACAAATACGAACAAGTCATCATTTGAACAATACAGTAGAAAATACGATGCCAAAGCAATCTATACTCACGAACAAAACGTTTTAGAACTTTTAGATGAATTGGATTCTCACGTAAATTACGAAAAGATAAAACTAGATGAGGACTACATTAGTTTTATTAAACATAGGAATTCTGATAATTCTACAAAAACAAATGAAGTTATAAATGAGTATAAACAGTTAAATTTTTCAGCGATTATTTCGAAACAGTCGTATGTTTTATTTGGTGCAGTTCCGGCGATATTTTTAGCTATATTTCTAATCATATCCTTGGAAAATGATGATGTGTTGAAGAAGTTGCCATTTAAAAACATCTTAATCACAAAGAATAGATTCTATATGAGTTTATTAATTTATATTATGTATATTGTGTCAGTTTTATTATTCTTGTGGTTAATTAGCACAGTATTTCTGGATGGATTCGGTAAATTTGATTATCATCACATATCTGTACTTGAAAGATACAAATTCTTAACTGAAAAACAGAACTTAGGATTTGTAAAGTTAGAGTATTTGAAACCTTACGAAATCTTGCTGCGAGCAATCGTAACTTTGGTTTTATCTTCTACTTTTGTATTTGGAATATTATCATTTGTTAAGAAAATTTTCACATCAAAAACAATGGAAATGATTTGTTCTATTATTGTTATTGGTGGTTTTGTTGGTGATTTGTTACTGTTCAATCACAGATTCAATCCACTATTCATAACTAAATATTTTTCGTGGATGCAAATGGTATGCTTGTTGTTGGTAGATATAATTCTTTTAGTTTGCTGTTTCAGTGTCAAGGATAGAGCGAAAAAAGAAAAAGTATCCTACAGAAAAGTTGACACGACTAGTGTGAAGGGGTTGGTGTTAACTAATATAATTTCCAAGCAAATGGTTGTGTTTATTTTAATAACAGTTGGTTTGTTTTCGTTATTTACGGCTTTTAAAACCGAAAAATACAATAAATTACGTGAAGAAGGAGAGCAAGTTTACAAGAATTACTTAGCTTTTGGTCAGTCTTATAAGGCAAAGATTTTAAATGATCCTTATTTGACAGAGGCAGAAATTAATCAAAATCTTGAAAATTTCGAAAAAGAATTTGAAGGTGGAATTAAAGAATACAGGGTATATATCAATAAAGAAAAAAATCCAGATACATTCTACAATTTTTATCAAGATAAATTTACATCAGGAGATTTGAGGTTTGATCAAAGTAGTGGATATATGGATAAGAACGATTCTTTGAGTATGTACACAAAACGATACATGTACGATAAGCTTGAAATATTAAAGAATATGAAAGTAATTCCTTCTAATAGATTATACGATGGAATATATAATGTGGATTACAATCCTGAAGATGGAGTTAAATATTTAAAGATAAAAGACAGGATATTTTCCTATTTGTTTAATGGAAGTAGTGAGGGTATTACAGGAATAAATCTGTTGTACGATTTGTTCTACACAAAATTCAATATTATTGTTACATTATTGTCTGCTTGTATGTTTGGAAGTTTGCTATCTAGAAATAAGAAGATTATAGAAATGCAAAAACTAACGCCAATTAACAAAAATTCTATTTATAGACGAAATGTATTATCAAGTATTTTAAGCACAATAATAGGATTCTTGATTGTTTTGGCAATTGTATTTGCAATTGGAACAACAATCGGTGGAATTGGTAATTCACAACTTCCAACAATGAGAATATCAAACATAATGTTTAGTGCAGAAGTTATGAGATACAGGGAATTTATTATCAAAAGTGTGATATTGTCTATACTAGTGTGTGCTTGTATATCAATGGTTATAAACTTTACAAAACTATTTATAGACAATAAAATGTCCAATTTGGTTATTGCAATGATTGTAATTTTATCAATAGGATTACCGTACATTGTGAAATTCGTTCCTGCATTTTTACCTTTATCTTATATAGATAGTTCTGCTGTGGCGAATGGATTTATGTCATTTCATCAACAAAATGGATATTTAAATTTTACGTTTGGAGTAATATCTATTATTTTATGGACTGTAGTGTTGTATTTTATTAGCAAGAAGAAATTTGAAGAAAAGAGGAAATAAATGTTACAAGTTATTGATTTAGAAAAGAAATACAATGGTAAAACTATTTTAGATAAAGTCAATTTTATATTGGAAAAAGGACAGATTAAAGCGTTGGTTGGACCAAATGGATCGGGAAAAACTACACTGATGAATAGCATATCCAATTCCATAAAAATAGATGGTGGTAAAATAGTAATAGATAATGAACAGTATGATGATGAAAAAATCTTCAATAAGTTAACTTTTTTCAGAGATGAAACTATCTTAGATTTTAATATGAAAGGTATAGATTACTTGGAATTAATCAAGAATGCATATAAAAAATCTACAGAAGATGTGAATAATATATGCAAAAAATATGAGATAGAGGGATTTGCACATAAAAGGGTTGGAGAGTATTCATTAGGAATGAAAAAAAAGTTGATGCTTGCAATGTCTTTCTTGCCAGGAAATGATTATGTTTTGTTAGATGAACCGTTAAATGGTTTAGATCCAACAAGTGTTATAAAAACGAAGAATTTATTGAAAGAGATTGCCAAACAAAATGTAGGAATTATTATATCAAGTCATGGGTTGAATGATTTGGATGATATAAGCCGTGATATTTTGTTCTTGAAGGATAAGAAAATCTTGGAAGAAAAACTAGAATCTGTAAAATATTTGAATCTCTCAACTTCTAATGATGAACTTGTCAAAAAAACTTTGATGAACAACGGATATGAATACGAAAATAAATTGATTATACTAAAAGATGAAAATATTAAATCAATTTTGAAGATTTTATCGCAATTGGATGTAAATATTTATAGTATAGACAAGAAATCAAAATCTTCTCAAGAAAGATACATGGAATTGTTTAAAATATAATTTACACATGAAAGTTGAAGGATATTTTTAAGAAACTTAATTATAAGTTTGGTTGATTGGATGTTCTTATCTATGATATTTATACGAATAAAGACCACATGAATTGTGAACTGACCCCAAAAAGTTGGACCCAAAATCAACTTAGAGGAGGTCAGTTTTTTCATGACAAAATATAGTACAAAATTTAAGATGAAAATAGTACAAGAATACTTAAATAAAGAAGACCAGCTATC